>RGZZ01000023.1 GCA_010028905.1 Pseudomonadota bacterium
CCTCATCGACGACTACGCCAGCCTCCCCCACACGAAGGCCCTGGCCGTGCTGGGCGTCATCGCCTCGATTCCCAACGGTGGCCTCTCCGACGACTGTGCCGCACATATCCGGTCGTTCCTGACATCGCGGCTGCGCGCCGAGAGCGATGTGAAGGTGCACCGGATGGCCGTGCTGTCGCTGGCCCTGGCCTCCGAGACCGACGAGCGCAGCGCCAACGCGGTGCTCGATCTCATGGATGGCAGCGGCAACGCGTGGGAGACCTTCACCTGCCAGCAGTACTTCGCCTATCACCGCGATGAGATACGCAGCTGGTCGTCGTTCTGGCGCATCCGCGGGCGCCTCGCCGTGACCGGCAACCCGTACGGACGACGCATCGCTTCAGGCTTCTGACCCGCTCCCCAGGAAGCCCCTCCGCCATCGCCGCCCCTTCTTCCCAGGGGCGGCGATGGCGTTCCGTGCGATTGCACGAAAAAGAGACGCATACTTGGGTTTATGTTCAGACGTGACGGGGTATGATATCTCTCGATGCATATTCACGCGGGGTCAGCGATGGCAATCGTCGAGCGACCCGAAACAGCCTCCCTCATCGACTTCGAGCAGCCCGACACAACGGCAGTGCTCGAAGCGCTGCCCATCATGGTCTCGTACTTCGGCCGAGATCTGCGCTACCGCTACGTCAACCGCCGATACCTCGACGTCTACAGCTGCTCATACAACGCGATCATCGGCAAGCGGATGCAGGACGTCGTTGGCCCTGAGATCTTTGAACAGGTACGCCCTTACATCGAGAAGGCCCTGCGAGGTGAGGTGGTGCGCCACAACCAACGGTTGACAGTCGGCGCTCTCGACGAGCGAGACTTCTTCGTCACGCATGTGCCCCACCATCTGCCCGGTGGGGCGGTTGCAGGGG
Source organism: Pseudomonadota bacterium (assembly GCA_010028905.1). NCBI lineage: Bacteria > Pseudomonadati > Pseudomonadota > Pseudomonadota bacterium. The sequence goes on from RGZZ01000023.1 coordinate 912, forward strand.
TCTACAACCTCATCGTCGATCAGACCGAGCACCCGCGCGCCGACCAGCGGTTCCGCAGGCTGACCGAGAACCTGTACGACATCTTGTGGGACTGGAACCTCGCGTCCGGCGAGATGTGGCGCAGCCGCGCCGATCTCGAGCACGACCGAGGCGCCGACGAGCACGTGGTCGACTGGTGGCGACGCAACATCCATCCTGAAGACAGGGAGCGGGTCTCGGCCACCACGCGAGCCGCGCTGGCCTCCGCCAGGTCGTGGCGGGTGAGCTACCGCTTCAACGGGTCCGACGGTCGATACGCGCACCGTCTCGACCGCGCCATGATCGTGCGCGACATAGGCGGAACCCCAACCCGCATCGTGGGCGTGACCTCTGACGTGACGGCGAGCCATCGCCGTGAGCAGCTGATGGCCGAGAAGAGGCGGCTTCTCGAGATGGTGAGCAAAGGCACCTCTCTACAGATGATGCTCGATGAGCTCACCACCGTCATGCTGCGACTCGCGCTCGAGCCGTGCCACGTTCTCATCACGCGCGTGCAGAACGGCATGCTGCGGCCCGCCAGCAGTGCAAGCCTCCCTCCGTCGTATGTCGACGCCCTCGACCCGATCCCCATCGGCCCGCACAGCAGTCCCTGCGGGCGCGCCGCGTGGTACAAGATGCCGGTGGTCGTCGAAGACATCGAACGCGAGACCGCCTCGGCGACATTCAAGGCGCTATCGCTCGAACATGGCCTGCGCTCCTGCTTCTCCGTGCCCGTGCTCGACTCAGAAGGATCGGTCATCGCAACGTTCGCCCTGCTCTACCCTCGACCGAACCGCAACGACAAGGACGACCTCGAAGCGGTGAACCAGTTGGCTCGCACTGCCGCTCTCGCACTCGAACGCATCAACGAAAGCGAGGCGCTGCAGCGCCAGAGCGAGGTCACCCGCACGGTCACCGACAACGCGGCGACGTGTCTCTTCCTGATCGACGACGCGGGGCGCGCCACCTACATGAACGAGACCGCACGTGTTGCCACCCGTCATCGCTTCGAGACCATCAAGACGAAGCACATACACGAGGTGCTGCATCCGTGGTGCAGCGAAACGACGTGCCTGCTTGCCGTCGCAACCACCAGCGGGAAGCCGCTGCGAGATTTCGAGACGCGCATCGAGCGCCGCGATGGAAGCACATTTGCCGCCCTCTGCCACTACACGCCGCTCCACCACAACGAACACCGCACCGGCGCCGTTCTCGAGGCGCGCGATCTCACCGAGCATCACGCGTTGCGCGACCTTCGCGAAAAGAATCGACAGCTCAATGAGCTGAACGCGCTCAAGTCAGAGTTCGTCTCGACCATGAGTCACGAGCTGCGCACGCCGCTGAACTCCATCATCGGCTTCACGGACGTTCTCCTCGCCGAGATGAGCGGGCCGCTCAACGAGGCACAGAAGAAGCAGCTCACGTTCGTCTCCGACGCAGGAAGCGCGCTGCTCAAGCTCATCAGCGAGATTCTCGACCTCTCGCGCATCGAGGCGGGGAAGTCGGTGCTCGACACGACACGCTTCGATGTCACGCTGTGTCTGAGCACCTGGGTCGATTCCCTTCAGCCAGCCGCGCAGAAGAAGGGAATCGCGCTGCGGGTCGAGGGAATCGAGACCCCGTGTCTTCTCACGACCGACGAGAACCGCCTGCGCCAGATCGTACTCAACCTCGTCTCGAACGCCGTGAAGTTCACCCGTGAGGGTGCGGTTCTGGTGAGCCTCGAGCGCCTCGCCGAAACGGTGACCATCCGCATCTCTGACACGGGCCCGGGCATCGCGCCCGAGGCCGCGCGATCGCTCTTCCAGGCCTTCACGCGAGTGGGGGCCGACACCCCCAACGAGGGCGTGGGGCTGGGCCTGCACATCTCGCGCAAGCTGGCCGTGCTGCTGGGCGGCTCGATCGAGCTGGCAAGCGAACCTGGGGAGGGCACGACCCTCTCTGTCACGCTCCCCCGTACCCTCCCAGAAGATTCCTGAAGCGACCCAGCCGCGCCCCCACGAACGTCTCTCCCCCTCCTGTCGGCATTTTGCAGGCAAGAGAATGTTCGACTGCGAACCCTCTCTCCAGGCGCACAGAATTCACCGGAGAGAGCATCGCGTGCCATCAGCAAACACCCTGCCCCGAATCATGTGGGTCCACCGACAGCTCAAGAACGAGAAGCATGTCACCACGAAAGACATCTCAGAGCGATTCGGCGGCTCGGTACGAACCGCGCAGCGCACCATCGAGTACATGCGCGATCAGCTGCACGCTCCCGTCGAGTACGACAGGCACCGCTGCACGTTCTACTACCTCGACAACACCTACGAGCTGCCTTCGCTGAACCTCACCGACGGCGAGACCATCGCGCTTCTGCTGGTCTACGAGAGCATGCTGCAGAAGCTCCCGCTGCCCCTGGCCCGCGAGCTTGCGGGCGCCGTTTCGCGCCTGCAGGACTTCCTGCCAACCACCACATCAGTAAACCTGGCCGACCTGCTCGCGCGGTTCTCCATCGAGCTCGACCCGCAGGGAGATGTGCGCACCGCCCATCTCGACGAGGTGCGACGCGCGCTGTCAGAGCGACGAACCCTCCGCATGACCTACTACACCGCCTCGCGCGACGAACTGCTCGAACGCGACCTCGATCCGTACCACGTCACCTATCGACGGGGCGACTGGTATGTGGTGGGGCACTGCCACCTGCGCAAGCACGTGCAGACCTTCGCGGTGAGCCGGATGCGCGCCCTGACGCTCACCGAGCGTCGCTTCGAGATCGCCCCCGACTTCGACGTGTCGCAGTACTTCGAGCACGCCTTCGGCGTCGACATCGCGGGCGAGCCCACAGACGTGGTGCTCGAGTTCGTGCTCCCCGAAGCGCGATACGTGGGCGAGCGCACGTGGCACCCGAGCCAGCGCCTCGAGAAGCTCGATGATGGGCGGTTGCGCCTGCGGCTGACAGTGAGCGTGACCTACGAGCTGCGCCAGTGGATACTCTCGTATGGAAGCCGGGTGCGCGTGCTCTCTCCGGCCTCTCTGGCTGAACAGGTGGGGGCAGAGCTGCGCAGAGCGGCCGAGGGCTACGCGTCGTGATCGACGAGTACGAGCACGTCTGGTATCAGCCTGCACAGCGCCGCCAACAGGTCTTCGCTTCGAAACGGCTTTGAGACATACCCATCCATGCCCGCCTCGAGGCAGCGCTCGAGATCGCCCTTCATGGCGCGCGCGGTGAGGGCCAGAATGGGCACGTGGCGCCCCCCCTCCTGCTCGCGGCGACGAATCTCGCGTGCCACCGCAAAGCCATCCAGAACAGGCATAAGCACGTCGAGCAGCACCACATCGAAATCGCGGGTCGTGAGCGCGGCAAGCCCCTCCCCCCCGTCAGAGGCGACCTCCACCTCGAACTGCAGCTGCTCGAGCAGACGTCGAGCCAGCAGCTGGTTGATGGGATTGTCTTCAATCAGCAGCGCACGGGCGCCACGTGCCGAGTAGCGGGGTGGCTTCGACGCAGCCGCAGGTGCCTGCGTGGGGCTGCCCTCGCCCACGGGCGCGTGGGGCGCGGGCGCGTCGGCGCGCGCCGGCAGCTGAAGACGCAAGATGAAGTGGAAGACCGCGCCCGGCGCTTCCGGTGTGCCTTCTGGCGCGGGAGACTCGGCCCACATGCGCCCCCCCATCATCTCAGCGATGCGTGACGCGATGGAGAGCCCGAGCCCAACACCTCCCTGACGGCGCGTGCTCGACTCGTCGCCTTGCACGAACGGCTCGAACACGCGCGCCAGCAGATCGGGGGCGATGCCCGGGCCGCGGTCTGCGACGCTGCCGTGGAGAACGACCAGATCGGGCTGCTCGACACAGGGCTGACGCTCGATGCAGACCTCGATGGGGCCCTGCTGCGCGAACTTCACGGCATTTCCCACCAGATTCGTCAGCACCTGGCGAAAGCGACGAACATCGCCCTCCACGATGTCGGGCACGTCGGCGGCGATGCGCTTGCGCACCTCACGCAGCGGCCCCTTTGCAGTAGCGTGAAGCGCTTCGACCATCGCGTTGACGGCTTCCCGGATCGAGAACGGATTGCGCTCGAGCGCGAGCTTCCCTGATTCGATGCGCGAGATGTCGAGCATGTCGTCGATGAGACCGAGCAGGACCTGCGCAGATGTCTTGACCGCATTGAGGTACTGGCGCTGCTCCTCCCCGAGCGGCGTCTCTCCGAGCAGATCAGAGAACCCGATCACGGCATTCATGGGGGTCCGGATCTCGTGGCTCATCTTGGCCAGGAAGCTGCTCTTCGCGCGGCTTGCGGCCTCGGCTTCCTCGCGCGCGCGCTCGACAGCGGCTTCGACTGCTCTTCTCTCGGTGATGTCCTCCGAGATTCCGAGCAGATAGCGTGGCGTTCCATCGGGGCCGTTGATGGGCACTTTCTTCGTGTGCAGCAGGCGAACCCCGGAGACCGTGTGGAGAGACTCTTCCGGGATGTCGAGCAACGCCCCGCTCGCCAGCACCGCGCGATCTTTCTGGGTGAAGAAATCTGCCTCCGCGGCAGGAAAGAAATCGTAGTCGTTGCGGCCCAGCAACTTCTCGCGGGAGAGACCGATGAGGTCTTCCGCGGCGCGGTTGAGCAAGACGAAATTCAGGTCTCGCGCGTCTTTGAGAAACACCATGTTGGGCAGGTTCTCGATGATGGCGCTGAGAAAGGCGAGTGTCTCGGCGTCGCTGCTTTGCGCGGCGCTGTTGTTGTCGGCTGATTCACCCTTCATGTGTCGTACCCCCTGCGATCAGCCCCTCGGCATTCCCACTCCGCACTGCCTTTCCTGCGAAAGGACAGACAAAGGTATCTTCACACCCGTAGATTCTCCACCGCACCCACCCGCCAATCAAAGCGCCACATCGCCCTCGAGCACGCGATGATCATCGACGCACGACGGCGTGTCAGCCGTTACTCGCACCCGCCCACGCACCTTGACCCCTTGGCCGAATGTGACATCGCCCGCCACCTCGAACCGCTCGCACAGTCGCAGCGATGGTGCCCCATACGGGAAGCGCGCCCGCATGTCATCGATGCGCTGATAGCACGGGTCGGCGAGCACGACCACGGGCCACGACGCGCCCTGGGTCACGATGTGGAAACCCGCGTCGAGGGCGCAGGCGTCCGACCAGAGCGCGAGCAGATCGCTGCAGAGCTTGACGGGCGCAAAGCGCGCGCGCGGCACACACAGCGCCTGGCTGCCCTCGAACAGCTCGATGGCGGCCCCCATCGCGGTCTCGAGCTGCACCACCCGAGGCGAGTCAGCGTCTCGCGGATCGATGGTCTTGCGATTGCGAATCAGCGGCAGGCGGAAGATGCCGCCGCTGTCATCGAGGAGGGCGCGCAAGGCACGCAAGTCGATCCAGAGGCTGTTGGTATTGAAATACCCATGGCGTGACATGTCTTGAAAGGCCTCGAGGTCTTCCTTCGGGGTCTGCGCCACCTCGCGTAGCAGCAGACGGCCGTCCGGACGACGCGCGAGATGGCCGCCCTTGCGATCAGCGGCGGTTCGACGCGCCACCTCCATGAGAAAGGGAACTCCGCTGGCCACGTGCCCCAGGATGCGTGTGTCGACCGTGGCGCCGAGGTTGTCGGCATTCGAAACGAATGCGTGGGTGAAGCCGCGGTCGAGGAGGCGGTCGAGCAGACCGCTGGCGTGCAGCGCCGTGTAGATATCGCCGTGCCCCGGCGGACACCACCCATGCTCGCCCCAGCCCTGCGGCGGCAGGGAGTGGTCTTGCTCGATGATCTTGGGCACCTTGTTCTGCAGGAAGGTGAGCGGCAGATCATCGACGGCCAGCTCGGGATAGGCATTCAGGGCTTGTCGCGTGTCGTCTTCGGTGGCGAAGCTGTTCATGAAGACGAGAGGAACCGCCGCCCCCGTCTGCTCACGCAGCGCAAGCGCCTGACGAACGATGATGTCGAGGAAGGTGAGCCCGTCTTTCACGGGAAGCAGCGACTTGGCCCGCGCGAGCCCCATGCTGGTTCCCAGGCCACCGTTCAGCTTGATCACCACGAGGCGTTCCAGCGCCTCGCCGCCGGCCCGCTCGAGGAGGTCCGGGAGACCCGTGAGCTCCGGCAGGTCAGTCACCGCCTCGATGTCTCTCTCGCCGATGAGCCCGCTATGCCCAGCGCGCAGCAGATCGTAGTGATGGCGGAAGGTCTCGATCACCATGGGTGGAGCGCCTTGCGCGCGGAGAGCCTCCTCGAACGCGCTGAACGCATGGACTGGGCTGGGCATGATCACTCTCCTCAGGACTCATGTTCTCCCCCACGTGTGGCGATAAACCCTGCTCGTGGAGGAGAGGACCCTCCGCGAGCGCGAACGCAAGGCCGCCATGCTCGGTGTCTGCTGGTCTCCCTCTCCCGACGATGCGGCGTCTCGCACGCGCGACCTGCAGCGCATGTGCGCGGCTGGCCTCGAGTACGTGCGCGTGGGCCGCGCCTCGTGGGGGCGCATCGAACCGAAGCGCGGCGCGCACGCACTCGACGCGCTCGACGTCGCCGTCGACGATGCGGTCCGACACGGCCTGCGCGTGGTCGTGGCGCTGCCCACCGGACTGCCGCCTCGCTGGCTCACCAGCGCCCATCCAGAGGTTCACCTGGTCGACGAGACCGGGACCGCGGTGGCCGCGGAAGACGCCCACCCCTGCGTGCTGCCCGCCGCGTACCGCGAGCGTGCCCTGGCCCTGATCGAGACGCTGGTGAACCGCTTCGCCTCGCGCGTCGACGCCTTCGAGCTCGACCCCCGCCTCGGCGCACCGCCGCTGTGTCACTGCGATGCCTGTGCCAGCGCCTTCCGCGCCTGGCTCACGGCCCGCCACGAACAGATCGAGGCGCTCAACAGCGCATGGCTCGGGCCGCTGGGCGAACGTCCCTTCGACAGCTTCGAGCAGATCACGCCCCCGCTTCGCGGCCACAGCGCCTCGCCCGCCCATCGGCTCGACTACCGCAGGTTCAGCCGCGAGTGCCTCGGGCGCTTCGTCGACGCGGTGCGCGAAATCGTGCACCGCGTCGCCCCCGAGGGCCTCCTGGTGAGCGCCGACGCGGAGGCCTTCGGCACCCCTGAGAGCGGGCGTGGAGCCGCCCAAGTCGATATCGCAGGGGGAGCGAGCCTGCCGCTCCCGTGGACCGAGGCGATGGCGGCTGACGTCGACCCGCGATGCGGTCACCCAGACGTGGCCGCGCTGCATCACGATCTGCGCCGCGGCCTGGGGCAGGAACGCTTCCGCGTCACCGACCAGCAGTGCGGCCCCCTGATCGGCAAGACGCGCATCGCCGTGCCACGCGCGGGAATGATCCGCCTCTGGACGTGGGAGGCCTTCGCCCACGGCGCAGAGATGGTGATGCACACAGGCTGGCAGCCCGATGGCCTGCGCGCCCCATCCGGACTGCTGCGAGCCGACGGCGAGGAGGACGCCGGACACGCCGAGGCGTCGCGGGTCGCCCGTGAGCTCGCCTTCGTCGAGATGGGCGCGACGCGCCCTGCGCCCGTGGCCCTGGTCGTCGATGAAGAAGCCGCCGACGTGTACGCGCTCGTTCGGCCCGGTCGCGGAACAGGGTATGGAGCCCTGGTTCTCACCTTCTATGAAGCCCTGCGGCGCCTCGGTCTCGACATCGACGTGGTGCGGGCCGACCGCGTGCCACCGCACCGGCTTGTGGCGGTGCCGAGCCTTCCCGTCTGGCCCTGGGCCCACAGCGGATTTCTGCACCCCGGTCAGCAGATGGTGCTGGGGCCCCGCACGGCGAGCCGCACCCCCTTCCTCTACACCGACACGCGCGGTCTGGGAGACGGTCGGAACCGCTTGCGCGCGATTCGGGAGGAATCTGGTGTGCTCGACCCCGCGACGCCGATGACGTGGCAGGGGCGCACGTGGCCCACCGCCGGATGGCGCGAGTGGATCGACAGCGACGCCATCCCCGTGGCGCGCTTCGATGATGGCGACGGGGCTGTGTTCGAGGCAGAGGGCCTCCACCGGCTCGCCTTCTCGCCTTCGGTGGACTTCCTCATCGAATACCTCGAGACGATCTGCAGCAGGGTCGGAATCGACACGTTGCGCCTGTCGAGCACGCTTCGCCTGCGCCGCCGCGGCGACCTTACCTTCGCCTTCAACCACAGCCCCGAGGTCGTACCCGTGCCCGCACCGGACGACGCCGCGTTCCTGCTCGGATCACGCGATGTGGCAGGCTATTCGGTGACCGGGTGGCGCTCAGGTTCCCCGAACGGGTGAAGCAGGCCCGGGCACACAATCCGACGTTACAGCCTTCGTGAGCGCAGGCATCCTCGCTCACCCATCACCCATGCCCGGGTACGTCGTCGCTCCGGCAGGGACCCCGCACCCGACCGCGTAACCCCTGGCCCTCGCAATCTGCACCGCAGGAGGCCTCCATGACCACCCCCTCGCAGCCGCGCCCCTATGCCGCGCGCGCCATCCGACGCGTCGCCGTCATCGGCGCCGGCACCATGGGCGCCGGCATCGCGGCCCATCTCGCCAATGCCGGCATCTCCACCCTGCTGCTCGACGTTCCGAAGGAAGGCGACCGAGACGCCCTCGCAAGAGGAGGCATCGAGCGCCAGCTCAAGGCGAAGCCCGCCGCGTTCATGGACCCCGCTCGCGCCCGCCTCATCGACGTCGGCAACACCGAGGACGACCTCGGCCGGGTTGCCGAGGCAGACTGGATCATCGAGGCCATCTTCGAGAACCTCGACGCCAAGCGCGCCCTCTGGGAGAAGGTCGAGGCGCTCGCATCTGCTGACGCCATCATCAGCAGCAACTCGAGCGGCATCCCCATGTTCCTGCAGGTGAAGGGGCGAAACGAGGGCTTTCGACGCCGCTTCGTGGGGGCCCACTTCTTCAACCCGCCCCGCTACCTGCATCTACTCGAGGTCATTCCCACCCCGGACACGGCGCCTGAAGTGGTTGACACGGTGCGCCAGTTCGCCGATCACGTGCTCGGCAAGGGTGTGGTGGTGGTGCGCGATGTGCCGGGCTTCGCGGCGAATCGCATCGCGGGCTATGCCTTCACCAAGATGATGCGCGCCATGATCGACCTCGATCTCACGCCCGACGTGGTCGACGCCATCACCGGTCCGCTCATCGGACGCCCCAAGAGCGCCACGTTCCGCACCGCCGACCTGAGCGGGGTCGACATCTTCGTGAACGTGGCCGACGGGCTGGCCAAGGCCACGCAAGAAGACTTCGCCGTTCCCGACGCGATTCGCCACCTCATCGAGAACAGGTGGCTGGGCGACAAGACGGGCCAGGGCTTCTACAAGAAGACAAAAGATGAATCGGGCGCCACGAAGATTCTCACGCTCAACCTCAAGACCTTCGAGTACGAAGATCGAGGCAAGGTGCGACTGCCCGAGCTCAAGCCCATCAGCGCCCTTGCGACCCCAGAAGAGCGGTTGCAGGCATTGCTCGCCCTCGACGGGCCGCTGGGCGAGTTCACCCGTCGCACCACCGCCGATCTGGTCACCTACGCAGAGAAGATGGTGGGCGTGGTGGCCGACACCCCGGACGAGATCGACAACGCATTGCGCTGGGGCTACGGCTGGCAGCTGGGGCCGTTCGACATCGTGCGCGCCATCGGCGCCGATGCACTGGGCGCGCTGCTGAAGACGGCCGTGCAGCCGGTGGGTGCGGTCGTCGCGGCGCCCGGCGGGCCCACCATCCTGCGCGCACTCAAGAGCGAGCCCGGCCGCGTGGTGCGCGGCACGCGAGATGCCAGCCTCATCGATCTGGGCGACGGCGTGGCGCTGCTCGAGTTCACCAGCAAGATGAACACCCTCGGTCAGGGCGTGCTCGAGATGCTCGACGTGGCCGACGAGGTGGTGCGCAAGGACTTCGCGGGTCTCGTCATCGGCAACCAGGGCGAGAACTTCTCGGTGGGGGCCGATCTCAAGATGGTGCTGCACCTGGCCAAAGAGCAGCGCTGGAGCGATCTCGAGCACGCGGTGAAGACCTTCCAGCGCGTGGTGACGCGCCTTCGCTACGCGCCCTATCCCACCGTGGTGGCGCCGTTCAACATGACGTTTGGCGGCGGCTGCGAGATGTCGCTCTGGGCCGATGCCGTACAGGCCAGCGCCGAGCTCTACATGGGGCTGGTGGAGATCGGCGTCGGCCTCATTCCCGCGGGAGGTGGAACCACCGCGCTGCTGATCCGCTTCACCGAGACGATACCAGCCGACGCAGACGCCTTCGTGGGGGTGAAGCGGGCGTTCGAGACCATCGCCATGGCGAAGGTGTCGACCGCTGCGCTCGACGCGCGCAACCTGGGGCTGCTGGCGGCCAGCGACGGCATCTCGATGAACGCCGATCGCGTGATCGACGCCGCTAAGACACGCGTGCTCGGACTCTCGTACGGCTACGTCCCCCCGCCACCGCGACAGGTGCGCGCCCTGGGCGAGACCGCTTGCGCGAACCTGTGCACGGCGGCCTGGCTCATGCGTGAGGGGCGCGCCATCACGCCCTACGAGGAGACCCTGGCCAAGACCCTGGCGCGGGTGCTCACCGGCGGCACCCGCAACGCAGCCGGGCTCGTCGACGAGCAGGTCATCCTCGACTACGAGCGTGAGGCCTTCGTGAGCCTCTGCGGCAACGAGCTGACCCAGCAGCGCGTCCAGCACATGCTCGAGACCGGCAAGTCGCTGCGCAACTGAACGAGAGAGACGGAGAGACCTTCAAGATGAGCAATTCGCGAAACGCTGTCATCGTGAGCGCCGTGCGCACCCCCGTGGGGCGCGGTGTGAAGGGGTCGTTGGCCGCGACCCGCCCCGACGATCTGGCCGCCCTGGTGATGCGCGCGGCGGTCGAGCGCGCCCGCATCGATGCGTCGATCATCGACGACGTCATCATGGGATGCGCCATGCCCGAAGCCGAGCAGGGGCTCAATGTGGCCCGCATGGCCGGCATGATCGCGGGATTGCCGGACACGGCGCCGGGCGTCACCGTGAACCGCTTCTGCGCCAGCGGCCTGCAGGCCGTGGCCATGGCCGCCCAGGCCATCGTGAGCGGCATGGCCGACTGCATCGTCGCGGGGGGCGTCGAGTCGATGAGCATGGTGCCCATGGGCGGCAACAAGGCCGCCATGAACCTGGCGCTGCTCGATCGTCGGCCGGAGGCCTACCTCGGCATGGGGCTCACCGCAGAGCGCCTTGCCGCGAAGCACGGAATCTCGCGCGAAGCACAAGATGCGTTCGCGCTGCAGAGCCACCAGCGCGGCGCCGCGGCGCAGGAGGCAGGCCGCTTCGACGATGAGATCGTCCCGGTGCCCGTGCGGGTCGATCGGTGCGAGGGGACCTCGATGACCTCGACCACGATGCCGTTCACGAAAGATGAGCTCATCCGCCGCGACACCTCGATGGAAGCGCTGGCGAAGCTCAAGCCGGCCTTCTTGCAAGGCGGCACCGTGACGCCGGGCAATTCGTCGCCCATCTCCGACGGCGCGGCCGCGCTCGTCGTGATGTCAGCCGAGCGGGCAAAGGCGCTCGGTCTCGAGCCGCTGGCGACCTTCGTCACCTACGCGGTGACAGGGGTCGCGCCGGAGATCATGGGCATCGGACCGGTCACCGCCGTGCCGAAGGCGCTGCAACGCGCCGGGCTCTCGCTCACCGACATGAACGCGATCGAGCTCAACGAGGCCTTCGCGGCCCAGTCGCTTGCCGTGCTGCAAACGCTCGGGCTCGACCCGGCGCGGGTGAACGAGAGCGGTGGCGCCATCGCCATGGGGCACCCGCTGGGATGCTCGGGCGCCAAGCTCGCGGTCACGGCCATCCACGCGCTGCGCCGTCGCGGCGGCGGTCACGGGCTGGTGACCATGTGCGTCGGCGGCGGTCAGGGCGCGGCGGGCATCTTCCGCGTGGGCTGAAAGCACCCGACGACCGCCTCGTGTAGATGCGTCAGCGCGGCGTCTTGAACCCCGCGCCCCCGCCCGTTCACATCGACGCAACATCGTGAACATCGCGCCCCAAACCGTTCACACATCTGCAACATGGTGAACCTCGCGTCCACGCCCGTTCACATCGAGGCAACATCGTGAACGTCGCGCCTTTGCGCGTTCACAATATTGTTCATCCGGGTTCATCTTGGCGAAACGAATTGGACACGCTCCGTACATCTGCCCGCGCTATGCTCGTCTCCGACACGACAGACATACCGCGCTCAGCGAACAAGGAGACGTGAACATGCCCCCCTCCACCGATACCCTCATCGAGCTCGAGGTTGCGTGCCGCGTGCTCGGCATCTCTCTCGATCAGTCGCGAACGCTCTGCAAGATGCTGAACATATTCCCGACACGATGGATGGACGAGACGTTCATCGACCGCGACGCCCTCGAGAAGCTCGACCGCCTGCTGAACCCGCCCTTTGCCGAGCAGGCAGCCTGAGGCCCACCCCGACCTGGGCCTCTTCGCCTATCGACCGCGACGCCCGCGAGAAGCGCGGCTGCCTGCCGACCCGCCCGGCGGCTGAGATGGCGTTGGCCCGTAGACCGCCGTCCGCAACGCCTCCATCTCATCGACCCCGAGGAACCGCCACTCCCCCGGCGCCAGCGTGCCGAGGGTGAGCTGTCCGATGGCCGTGCGAACGAGGCGAAGGGTCGGCAGGCCAACCGCGGCCGTCATGCGCCGCACCTGGCGATTCCGCCCTTCGGTGAGCACGATCTCCATCCACCCGGTGGGAATGGCGGCGCGATAGCGAATCGGTCGCGCGCGTGGCGGCAGGTCGGGCGGCGCGATGACCCGTGCTGACGCGGCGCGAGCGAGCCGCCCCTGCACCATCACCCCTCGCACGAGTCGCGCCGCATGCGCCTCGGTGGGCTCTCCCTCGACCTGCACGACATACGTCTTGGGCTGCTTGAAGCGTGGATCGGCCAAGCGGTGCTGAAGCCCGCCATCATCGGTGAGCAGCACGAGCCCCTCGCTGTCGGCGTCGAGACGCCCCACGGGATAGACGCCGGGCACGTCGACATGGTCGCGCAGCGTGGCGCCCTCGCCACTGAACTGACACAGCACGTCGAGCGGCTTGTGCAGCAACAGGCAGCGCATGCGCCGCGCCTAGGCGCTGAGCACCGCTTCGATGCGCTCAAGGGCCCAGTCGAGCTCTTCCCGCGTGACCACGAGCGGCGGGGCGAAGCGAATGGTGTGAACCCGCGTCTCCTTGCAGAGCAGGCCGCGCTCCTTGAGCGCCTCGCAGTAAGGACGCGCACCGCCCGCCTCGGGCTTCAGCTCGAGGCCGGCCCAGAGACCGCGGCCCCGAACCTCCTTGATGAGCGGATTGCGAATCGCGCGCATGCGCTCGATGAAGTAGGCGCCAAGCTCAGCCGAATGCTCGATGAGCCCCTCCTCGACGAGAACCTTGAGCGCTTCCCGCGCCACCCGCGCCGCCAGGGGAGAGCCCCCGAACGTCGACCCGTGGGTGCCCGGCACGAACAGCGCCATCACCTCGCGCGACGAGAGCACAGCAGACACGGGCAGCACGCCACCGCTCAGCGCCTTGCCCACGATCACCATGTCGGGGCGGATCCCTTCGTGCTCGAACGCAAAGAGCTTTCCGCTCCGGCCGAGTCCGCTCTGGATCTCGTCGAAGGCGAGCAGCACGTTGTGCTCCCGACAGATGGCGTCCGCCTCCTCGAGGAAGCCGGCGGGAGGCAGCACCACCCCGGACTCTCCCTGGATGGGCTCGAGCATGAACGCCGCCGTGTTCGGGGTGATGGCCGCGCGCAGCGCCGCCGCGTCGCCGTAGGGCACGTAGCGGAACCCTGGTGTGAAGGGACCGAAGCCGTCCTTGTACGCCGCCTCGGTGCTGAAGCTGATGGCGGTGGTGGTGCGCCCATGGAAGTTGCCGTCGCAGACGATGATCTCTGCCTGGCCGTCCGGCACCCCCTTGACCTTGTAGGCCCAGCGCCGGCAGGCCTTCACGGCGGTCTCCACCGCCTCGGCGCCGCTGTTCATCGGCAGCATCATGTCGAAGCCGCTGAGCTCGCACAGCTCCTTGGCCAGCAGGGGAAGCTGGTCATTGCGGAAGGCGCGCGACGTGAGGGTGACGAGATCGAGCTGCTCCTTGGCCGCCGCGATAATGCGCGGGTGGCAGTGCCCCTGGTTCACGGCCGAGTACGATGAGAGGAAGTCGAAGTACCTGTTCCCCTCCACGTCCCACATCCAGACACCGCTGGCGCGCGCGATCACGATGTCGAGCGGATGGTAGTTGTTGGCGTTGTGCTGGGCCTCGAGGGCGATGTAGTCTGCGGTGGTGAGGTGGGTCTGAAGGGTCATGGGCTGGCTCCTGTTCTGCGCACAGTCCCGGCGATGTCTCTGCAAGAACGACAAACCGCCGAAGCGGCGCTCCGGCGGTTCGTGCGTGCGGGCTCCGACATGCGGAAGAAATTGGCGCTATGACTTGGCTGGTTCCACCAGCTTCGAGGCAAACCCTGCTTTGCGTATGGCAGCCTGGATGTGCCGAACATCGGTGGCCGTGGGATCGAAGCGCACATTCACCACGCGGTTGACGTCGTCGATCTTGATCTCGACGATGCCGCTGAGGTGCTTGAGCTCGACCTGCACACTTCGGATGCACATGCTGCACTCCATGTCCGGCACCGAGACCGAGACTGCGTGGCTGCCGTCGGGCAGCGCTCGCTCGGGCGCGGCCAGGGCTGCGCCCGCGATGGCCAGGGCCATCATCAAGACCAGGACCAGGCGTTTCATGGTCACAGCGTGTTTCGCCTCCTCATCGCACGTGGGTTTAACGTTCCACGCGCATGTTTTGTTTCCCCTGCGCGGCCGCGCCCCGAATCTGCCCCGCCTCTTCTGTCAGAAACAACAGCGGAGCGCGGCAGGGGACGGCGCGGCTCCACGGGAACGTCCCCTCAAGGAGGGCAGAGTCTGCTCGTGCGGGTCGTCGCGGTCATTCCAGCATACAACGAAGAGGCCTCCATCGCCCGCGTCGTGAGCGCGACCCTGCCATACGTCGAGCAGGTGGTGGTGGTCGATGACGGATCGCGCGATTGCACCGCCGCCCAGGCGGAGGAGGCGGGCGCCCACGTGATCCGCCAGCCGCGCAATGGTGGGAAGGGCGCGGCCCTCGAAGCCGGCGCCGATTACGCCATCGCAACCGGCTTCGACGCCGTTGTCGCCCTCGACGCCGATGGCCAGCACGATCCCAAGAGCATCCCCGCGCTGGTCACCCCCCTCGCCGACGGCACAGCCGACATGTCGGTGGGCTCTCGCAAGCGCGCGTGGTCGACCTACATGCCGCTGGTGCGCCGGCTGACCAACGCGTCGATGTCGTGGCTGCTGTCGAAGGTCGCCGGCCAGCCCATGGAAGACACCCAGAGCGGGTTCCGCTGCATCTCGGTGGCCGTTCTGCGCAACGTGCGGGTCCAGACCCGCCACTTCGAAGCCGAATCCGAGTTCCTGTTGCAGGCGGCTCGCGCCGGCTGGCGCATCGCATGGGTTCCCATCGTGGCCATCTACGGGGCTGACGTGCGCCCGAGTCACATCCACCCCCTGCGAGACGCCTATCGCTTCCTGAAGATGCTGCTGCGCGTCCTGCGAATGGGCACCTCACCGACGCGATGAGCGAGGGCCCTCCCCGTCCCAGCGTCAGCCCCTCGTCCATCACCCTGAAGATGGCCGATCGCGCGGTGACGAAGTCGCTCGAGATCGTGAACAAGGGGGGCGGAAGGCTCCGCGCCACCGTCTCACCGCAGGTCGGCTGGATCTCGGTCGACCCTCGCGTGATCGAGGACAACCACGTGCGCATCGCGGTGACCATCGACGCCTCCACCCTGCCCGAAGACGTGGAGACCGAGAGTGCCCTGCAGCTCGCCTGGGATCGCTTCACGCTCGAGATCCCGGTGCGCGTGACCCGACAGGGGCTGCTCACGGCCTGGCATCACTATGAGCAGGGCGATCACACCACGGCGCGCGAGCTGGCCGTGGCGGTGGCGCAGACCAGCAGCCGCCCGGAAGCGCAGCTGCTCATCGCCACCACCTGGCTCGACGCCAAGAACCATGCTGCGGCGGTTCGCCCTCTGCGCGACGCCGCGGCGGCGCTGGCCGCGATCGACGCGCCCAGGCCCCTCGATCCGTGCGGCAAAGCCATCGCGCATCGCTTTGTCGAGGCCATGGGAAGCGCCCTGCCCACCCTCCGCGACTCGCGGTTCGGCATCGATCTCCTCGAGCAGCTGCGCGTTCTCGCACCCGATCTCGACCCGTCGCTCGAGATCTCCCTCGATGCGCTCCTCAGCGAAGCCGCGGCGCTTCTGGCCAGGGAGTTCCCGCCGGCGATGCTGGGGGCCGACGATCGAAAGACCACACAGGCGCTCGTGGCCCGCCTCAGCAAGCGCCTTCCTGACGCCGAGGCGCTGAAGGACTGGCTCGCGCAGGCCGCCCTGACGCCAGAGCCCATCGCCGAGGCGCCCCTGCTCCTCGAGAGCCAGGCGGAGCCCCCCGACCCCCGCTTCCGCGCCCTGGGTGTGCTGCTCGTCGTGGCTGTCTGCATCTCGGTGGCCTGGCTGTTCCTGCGTGCGTCATGGCCGCTGCGCCACGCACGCGCCCTGATGGCCGGCGGCCAGCACGCCGAGGCACTCAAGATGCTCGAGGCCGAGGTGGCGCGAAACGGCTCAGACACCACCGAGATCCGCACGCTCCGTGCAGAGGTCAACCTCTCCCTGGCACAGGCGCAGCTCGAACGCGGCGAGTTCAAGGAAGCCGCGACGAGCCTCGCACGCACCCTGCGTGATGATGGCACGAACCGACGCGCCCTCGACCTGAGACGAACCACCCATCATCGATGGGCTGAAGACGCCGAGAAGAACGGGCGTCTGCGCGAGAGCTTCGAAGCGCTCGAGGCCCTCATCCACATGCAGCCTCCCGATGAGGCCGCGCGCGCCCGCCTGCGCGAGCTGCTCCCCCTGCGACGGCTCTATGTGGCGATCGACGACATCGAGGGCCTGCAGCACCTCGCCCCCAACGGCAAGCCCATGCAGGCGCATCCGGTCGACCTCGACACGGGACGGGCCGCCAGAGAGTGGCTGCCGGCACTGCAGAAGCTCGACATCCGGACCTGGAGAGGATGCACCCAGGTGACCCGTCTCGACGGTCTGTCCGGGATGCCCCCCCTCATCGTTGTGGCCGGCTCCGACACCCGCAGCGCGGGAGTCGACGTGTACACCCCAAGAGCCGACGGCGCGCCTCGGGTCGAGAAGCTCACGGGGGCGGTGGCGCCCTCGGGTCTGCGTCTCCTCTCCCTGCGACCGGGCAGCGGGGCGAAAGACGGGGCCGAACGTCTCTGCGCGGCCTTCGCGCCGCCGAGCGGCCAGCACGCCACCTTCGAGATCGGCGTCGCGTGCGGCAACGGGAAGGTGACGCTCACCCCCCGTGCCGCCCAGAGCAAGGCGGCGCGGAGCACGCCGTGAAGACGTGCCCCGCGCCCACCGACGCACTAGCCGGTCGCCGCTGCGGCGGCTTCGACCGGCTTGTGACGGCGACCGAAGATGCTCGTGTAGAGCCACGCCACGTCGCGATTGAACTGCTCGCGCTCGATGGGGTCATGGAAGTAGACGACGCTCTCGATCGACTCCCCGAAGCGCTTCTGCGGCATGTTGACGCTCAGCGTACCGTTCTCGTTGCGGAAGACGCGCACGCCGCGGATGCGCATGCCGTGGTAGCGGAACTCGCACATGCCGACCAGCTTGGGATTCAGATCGGACTGCGCGGCGTGAACCGTGGGACGACCCCAGGGGCGTTGGCTCCAGTCGGGGGCGGGCTCCCGCTCGCAGAGCTCAGGACGGATCTCATATGAACCAGACATTGGACGGTGCTCCCTTCGATGGTGGCGGCACGGAGCCGCTGTGATCGCAGTGTAGCGGGGTCAGTCCCTGAACGCCATTGACAGGGGATTGCGTCGATGTGAACTTGAACAGCCTCCATCGGGCCGCTCCGGCAACAATGTTGCCGGCATCAGAACACCGTGTTGCAATCGTTCGAAGATCCCCCGGCATCGACCAAGGTCGATGCCTCGTGTCCGACCAAGGTCGCAGCCTCTTGCGTCAAACGAGGGGTGCCCGCCTACCCCAGTGGAACCCTATAATCAACCGGTAGGAGAAGGCGGCGCGCACAACGCGGCCGTGCGGCCAGCTTCCCTTCCCGGCGTGTGATGAGAGTGAGGAACGCCCCCGCCGATGGAACGCGAAGACCACCTGTTCCTGGTCTACTTCTTCTATGGTCTGTCGTTCCTCGTTCTCGGCGTGCTGGTTCTGGCCCAGAACGCCCACCACACCAGCGAAGACCGCGATGACGAGGCGCCGACCACACCGACCGCGGTGCTGCTCGACAACCTCTGGTTCCTGGGAATGTTCGCGCTGCTGCACGGCCTGAACGAATGGGTCGACATGTCGCTCATGAGCGACGCCTGGGTGAAGATCGAGGGCGCCATGGAGGTGGTCTCGAGCTTCTTGTACGCCATGTCGAGCCTCTGCCTCTTCGAGTTCGGCATCTCCCTCGTCACCGCCACCCGCCCGCGCATCCAGTGGCTGCGCTGGCTGCCCCCATGCGCGTTCCTGCTGTGGCTCACCACCTTGCTGGTGGGCGCGATGCTCCACCTCCCTCTTCCCACCCTCGAGGCGCGCGGGTGGGTCCGGTACTGCCTGGGCCTCACCGGTGGACTGCTCACCGGCTTTGCGCTGCTCACGCAGAACCAGCTCGGCGAAGCGCCATCAGACAGGCCGGCGGATGCGCGTGAGAAGCAGAGGACGGGACTCTGGGCAGATGGAGGCACGGGGGAGCGGCTGCGCAAGCTGCTCGTGATCGCCGCCATCTTCTTTGCCATCAACGCCTTCCTCTCCACCGTCCTGGCCGCCGAGTCTTCCCTCGGCGCCCTGACCGAGGGGGCCGGGCGTGGCGTGCTGCAGGGCCTGTTCCACCGCCTGGGCGTGACCTCACCCCTCACGCTCTTCCGGGCGCTCTGCGCCGTGGTGATAAGCTTCTCGCTCGTCTCGGCCCTGGTCGCCATCGACCGCGAGCAGAACCGTCGCATCGCCGCGAACCAGCGAGAGCTCGAGGCGGCATACGAGAACCTGCGCGTCTCGTACGAGCGCCTGCGCGAGACGCAGCAGCACCTCGTCCAGTCAGAGAAGATGTCGGCCGTGGGCACCCTGGTGAGCGGCATCGCCCACGAGTTCAACAACCTGCTCTGCGGGCTCAAGGGATACACCCAGCTCGCCCGGGGAAGCGACGATCTGACCCAGATCAAGGCCGATCTGGCCCAGATCGAGGACACCGCCGACAGGGCGGGTGAGATCACCCGAACCCTTCTGACCTGGGTGCGGCCCGATCGTCGTCGACTCGAGACGGTCGATCCCAACGAGGTGCTGCGCAACGCCGTGGCGCTCGTCCACACCACCCGCGCCGGTCGCAACCTCGAGATCGAGACCCAGTTCGAGACGCTGCCGCGCCTTCCGCTGTCGAAATCAGACATGCAGAACGTCACCATGAGCCTCCTGCTCAACGCCATACAAGCGATCCCGGAGGAGCGCGAAGGGCGCATCACCGTGAGGGCACGCCTCCGCCAGGACCAGCACGTGGAGCTCACCGTCGTCGACAATGGCGTCGGAATCGCAAGCGAGAACCTCGACAAGATCTTCCTCCCATTCTTCACCACCAAGGGGGCGCAGGGCGGCAGCACCACGCCCGGTGTGGGGCTCGGGCTCTACGTGGTGTACGGCATCGTGAAGAACGCGGGGGGCGAGGTGCGCGTCACCTCGGAGGCCGAGAGCGGCACCACGCTGACCCTCATCCTCCCCGCGGGAGACTCGCCGTGGCGCGACCCCGCCACAAGCGACAATCCGGACGCAGACGACGTGGAGACCCTGCTTGCCGCCATGCGCGTGCTCGTCGTCGAGCCTCAGCGCGCGATGCGCGAGGTGATGCTCGGATCGCTGCAGAGCCGCGCCCAAGAGGTTCGCGGCGCGGCCAGCGGACGGGAGGCCCTCGAGGCGCTGGCCACCAGTGGATACGACCTGATCTTCGTGGACACGATGATGCCGGGTATCAGCGGAATCGAGACCATGCGACGCATCCACGAGCTCGACGCGCGCATTCCCGTGGTCATGATGAGCCCCACGCCGGACCCCGGCACGCGCGGCGACATGCTGGAGAGAGGGGCCACCGGACTTGTTCGCGTGCCGTTCGAGAGCTCGGAGCTGGCCGACGTGGTGAGACGCGCCGACCGCCGTCGCCGCGCGCGCGCCACCACCGCCTGAGCGCGGCAGACACCCCTATTTCAGGCGAAGCCGCACGTGGCGAGAGGTGGCCACGATCTTCATCCCTTCGCGGGCCTTGATGCAACAGGTGCGCTTGGCCACCGGGTCGCTGCGATCGGGCAGCACCACCTGGCATTCGCAGTTGCCGCAGTCGTTGTTCCAGCAGAAGTTCCCGTAGCTGATGCTCATGGGGCTCAGGTACTGAAAGCCCCGCAGCACCGTGTTGTTCTCGGGCACGCGCACCGTCTTGCCCAGCACCTCGATCTCCACCAGACGATCGAAGGGCTCGAAGAGCTCAGGGCTCAGCTCATCCGGCAGGTCCATCAGAGAATCTCGGCCACCTGAACCTGGTTGCGACCGCCCTTCTTGGCCTTGTACAGGGCCTCGTCGGCCCCATTGATCAGGCTGTCGCCATCAGCCGCGTGCTGGGGAAACGTGGCCACGCCCATGCTGATGGTCACGCGACCGCCCGGCTGGTTCTCGCCGCCTTTGAAGACGGTCGTGGCCACCGACTCGCGGACGCGCTCCGCCGTGACACGGGCCCCCTCCGTGTCGACGCCATAGAGCAGGATCATGAACTCCTCGCCGCCGTAGCGCGCCACCAGATCGGGGATGCGGTCGCCCTTCTGCCGGCTGTTCTCGAGACAGAGGTTGGCGATGCGAACGAGCGCCACGTTGGCCAGCTCGTGCCCGTTCCTGTCGTTGAAGTTCTTGAAGTGATCGATATCGAACATGAGCAGCGACAGCGGCGCCTGCTCGCTTCGCGCCAGCTGCACCTTGCGTGCCAGCTCCTCGCGGAAGTAGCCGTAGTTGTAGAGCTGGGTGAGCCGATCGGTGATGGCGTTCTTGTAGGTGTTCGCGTTCTCGATGGAGATGGCCGCCAGCGATGCCAGCGACGACAGCAGCTTGAGATCGCTCGAGCTGAACACCGCGCGATTGCGCTTGTTGTTCACGTTCAGAACCCCGATGACGCGATCTTTTATCTTGAGCGGGACCGACAGCAGCGATCGATTGATGTAGCGCTCCTGGTTCACCTTTCCGAACAGCACGTGCGACTCGATGTCCTCGATGAGAAGCGGCTTCCCCTCGGCCGCCACCCATCCGGATATCTCCTCGCCCACAGGCAGCCGGAGCGATTCCATGATCTCGGGCGCCAGCCCCACCGCATCGAGGATGCGCAGCTCGCGGGTCTCGTTGTCGATGAGCATGAGCGACGCGTGATCGACATCGAGCATGTCGACGGCCTTGGCCAGGATGCGACGGGCAACCTCGGCCAGATCCATCACCGACGCGATGGTCTCGCTCGAGTCGTACAGCACCGACAGCTCTTCGTACCGCCAGACCAGCTCGCCCACCACGCTCTGGACCTCGAAGCGCGCATGGGCCCATCCCTCGACGATGCGGGCCAGGGCCGCCGCGGACGCGGCGTCGGCAGGCTGCCGGGCCAGCACAGCGCCGATGCGATGCTCACGCAAGCGGATCAGGGATAGCGCGGCAAACGGTCCGCCTTCTTGAACGGCGCCGCCCAGGAGCGCCGCACGCGCCGATGACCGCTCTTCATCGCCGCTGACCACGCCGGCGATCGGTTCGGCGCGCCCATCAACGACCACGAGACGGGTCTCTGCGGCCAGCGCGGCAATGGCATCGACCTCGACGAGATCGACGAGACGCGGCGGATCGACCGTGGACGTGGGGGCCGCGTCGAGGCTCATTCGCCCAGTATCTCCTTCACCCGCTCGGCCATCTTGCGCGGGCTGAACGGCTTGGTGATGTACTCGCTGGCCCCACACTGCAGGGAGTACAGACGCTCGGACTCCTGTCCCTTGGCGGTGATCACGATGACGTAGAGATCCTTGTGCTCGGGGTCGGAGCGCAGAACCTTGCACACCTCGTTGCCATCCATGCGGGGCATCTGGATGTCGAGGAAGACGAGGTCCGGCTTCTCGCTTCTGATCCGGCCCAGCGCCTCTTCGCCATCGACCGCGGTGAGCACGTTGTACCCCGCGCGCGACAGGGTGTACTCGATCGATCGCAGCACGTACGGCTCGTCGTCCGCCACCAGTATCTTCTTCGCCATCTAGACCTCCGTCTTCGAACGCACTTCGCCCGCCCCCCCGTGGGCTTCCTTCGAGAACCGCCGGGAGAGGACGTCGTGCACGGCCTGCGTGAGCGCCTGCTCGGAGAACGGCTTGCTGAGAAAGACCTCGGCCCCGAGCTTGCTGACCCGCGCCTCATCGAGCGCGATGTCAGACGCCGTGAGCACCACGATGGGCATGCGCGCCGTCTCATCCCAGGTCCGCAGCCGTCGGATGACCTCGAACCCGTCCATCTCCGGCATGTAGAGATCGAGCACCAGCAGGCTCGGGCGCTCGTCACGCGCCTTGACCACGGCCTCGAGACCGTCTCTGGCCGCCAGCACGTGGTACCCTCGAGACGACAGCATCTGCGTGATCCCCGCGAGGATGTGGGGATCGTCATCGACCACCAGGATGCGGGTCTCGGTGGCGTTCCCGAGCAGCCCCTGCACCGTCTCGAGAAGACGGGCGCGATCGAGCGGCTTGCTGCAGTAGTCCTGCGCGCCGAGGCCGAACGCCTCGTCGCGCGCCTCGAGGATGCTCAGCACCACCACGGGAATGGGGGCGGTCTCTCCATCGGCGCGCAACCTTCGCAGCACCTCGAAGCCATCGATGTCGGGCAGGAGCAGGTCGAGGAGAATCAGGTCGGGCTTGCTCTCCCGAGCGAGGCGGAGCGCGTCCTCGCCTTTCCCCGCCTCGAGCACGGCAAACCCCTCGCTCTCGAGGATGTGGCGCATCACGCGCACGATGTTCGCCTCGTCATCGACCACCAGAACGGTCTGGCCGCGACGGGGATGCCTCGGCGCGGCCGCGCCCTCACGCGGTGCGGTGCCCGGAGACGGGGCCAGCGCCTCTCCCGCCTCAGCGACAGGGGCGAGCACCGGGCCCGGGTCGGTGTCCGGGAGCGGCATGGTGACGAAGAACGCGCTGCCCGAGCCCGGCTCGCTCTCCACCCAGACCCTTCCCCCATGCGCCTCGAGAATGCTGCGCACGATGGGCAGCCCGAGACCCGATCCCTTGATCTCAC
>RGZZ01000024.1 GCA_010028905.1 Pseudomonadota bacterium
ACGGCTTCTCGCAGATGTGCGAGCTGCGCCAGATGGCCACGACCCGCGAGGCCGAGAGCGGCAGCCAGACCTGCAGCAACGGCTTCGACTACGACCCCGTCCAGATCGAGCGCCTCGACGACGCGAAGCAGTGGACGCCGGGCTCGTCAAACCTCTCCGGCACCGACGCCAACAACCACATCAACGACACGTACGACAAGCTCGACAAGGACATGACCCGCTACCTGGGCGAGCCGCGCGTCGCCAACTGGATGACCTTCGGCAAGTACGCGTCGCGCGAGGCGGGTGAGCAGATCCGCAACCTCGAGAACGTCGAGAAGGCCGAGAACCTCGACACGGCGGCCGCCGGCGACGCGTTCAAGGGCATGGCCGACAGCCAGCCCCTCGGGCAGGCCGCCCGACTCGTGGGTCACAAGGTGGCCGAGAACGCCGCCCGTCAGATCGACACGGCTGTCGATGGAGACCTCGTCGGTGCCGTCACCAATACCGTCAAGGACACCGCCAGCGGCACGTTCGACACCCTGCACACGATGCGCGACGCGCTGGTCGAGGGCAACACCGAGATCTACAAGAACATCGCCCCCGCCTACGACGCCTTCCTCAGCGGTGAGGCCGACCCCGGCAAGGGCGGCATGCAGGCCCTGAAGGACGCCGGGTACAGCAAGGGCTCCGAGAAAGACCCCCAGGGCTTCGTGACCCAGGCCTTCGAGCGCTACAGCCAGGCGCGCCAGAAGGGGCTCGAAGCCGAGCAGACCTCCGACCCCGCCGCGCGCCAGCAGCTGCTCGACGAGCGCAAGCACCTGATGAACGAGGCCAACCTCAACATCGGCCTGCAGGAGCAGATGACCATTCTGCAGCGCCCCAGCATCTACGGCAACCCCCAGATGCAGGACGCCCTCGGCGCCATCGGCGGCACCATGTCGCTCACCGACGCCAACGGCAAGCACGACCTGCGCCCCGACGGCAAGAACTGGTCGGGCTTCGCCGACCGCATGGGCCTGCGCCCCGCCGAAGACGGCGACCCGAACGGCATCGCGGTGCGCGACCATCACGGCGTGACCACGACCTGGGTGCCCGACCCCAGCCAGAAGGGCACCATCTACGAGTACTTCACCCAGAACGTCGACGGCCCCGCCGCCGAGCGCCTCACCGAAGGCTCGCCGCGTCCGCTGTGATGGGGTCGGGCGCTTCCGCCCCCTGTTCGGTTCCACTGCACCGAACAGCGCGGTACAAGAAAGGCGTCATAAACAAACTGCGCGGTGTTCGACGCAATTGCGACCCGAACACCGCGCAGCGCGCGCCACACACGGGGGGGAGACGGCGTCAGGCGGGCTGCAGCGCCGTCATGCGGTTGAAGTCTTCGATGCGCGCGTCGAGGGCGTCGGTGCCCTGCTGCATCGAGGTCCAGTACTCCGGGTCGTACCACTGGGCCTGGATCTCCTTGTGGGTGCGGCCCTGCTGCTCGACCCAGGTGTAGTACTTGAGGTTGTGCACACGCTTGCGGTCTTGATAGGTGAGCTCTTGCAGATGGTCGATGCCCTGGCCGAGCATGTAGCGATGGAAGCTGACGGCGGCGTCGGTGGCGGTGAACGCGCCCCGCTCGGCGGTGAGCTCCTCGAGGCGGCTGTGGTACATGGCCACCGAGTCGGTGAGCACGGTGACCAGGGTGTCGCTGCTCGTGAGCTCGTAGTACTTCGCCATCTTCACCGCCGCGAGCACGTTGGCGATGCACGAGATGCCAAGCCACGGCAGGCGCTCGACGAGCGGCTCGGGCACCCCCTGCGCACGCAGGTACGCCACGCCGGCCGGCTCGTTGAAGAGGCGCAGCAGGCTCACTGGCGCCTCGTCATCGACCGCCACGATCATGTCGGTGTTCTTGACGTTGTGGATCCACGGCACGTGCTTGTCGCCGATGCCCTCGATGCGGTGCTCGCCGAAGCCGTTGCTCAGCAGGGTAGGGCACTGCAGCGCCTCGCTGGCGGCGATCTTCGAGCCCGGGAAGCGGTTCTTGAGATAGTCGCCCGCCGCGATGGTGCCCCCTGATCCCGTGGCGCTCACCATGCCGCGATAGGTGCCGCCGGCGGACAGCGCCGCCTCTTCCATGGCGGGTCCGGTGACGTGGTAGTGCCACGTGTAGTTGCCGAACTCCTCGAACTGGTTGAAGATGACGAGGTCCTGGCCGCTCTTGCGAAGCTCCCAGCACTTGTCGAAGATCTCCTTGACGTTGCTCTCGGAGCCGGGGGTCTTGATGATCTCGCCGGCCACCTGCTGCAGCCACTCGAAGCGCTCGCGGCTCATGCCCTCGGGGAGGATGGCGATGGACTCGCAGCCCAGCAGGGCCGAGTCGTAGGCGCCGCCGCGGCAGTAGTTGCCGGTCGAGGGCCAGACCGCCTTCTGGCGCGTGGGGTCGAACTGCCCCGTGACCAGCCGCGGCGCGAGGCAGGCGAAGGCGGCCCCCACCTTGTGCGCGCCGGTGGGAAACCACTTGCCGGCCAGGGCCACGATCTTGCAGGGTACCCCGGTGATCTCGGGGCCGAACACGAGCGCGTTGACCGGGCCGAACCCGCCCCCGTGCTCGGTGGGCTCGTTGTGCCAGCCGATGCGGAAGAGATTGAGCGGGTTGATGTCCCAAAGCCCGACGTGCTTCAGCTGCGCCACGATGGACGACGGAATCAGGCTGGGATCGCGCATCTGCTTGAAGGTGGGTATCACGATGCCGCGCTCGCGGGCGCACTTCACCGCCCGCTCGAGGGGCTCCGGATGCACGGTAAGATCGATCACGTCGTAATCCTCCACTCTCAGCCTGGGTCGTCGAACGAGAGATTCTTGCGCAGCGGTCTCGCTTCCTGGGTACGCCTTTGACGAGCCCGTCCATGCAACGCAAAAACGGCTTTACATCGGGAAGCAGACTGCGCCATAAACAGAATTTTGTTGCCATTGCGCCATTTCGCACATAGGAACCCGTCCCCCCGCTCCGAATTGCCTGTATCAAGAAACTCTTGAGAATGGTGCTTCCCGCCATGTCGAGTGACTCCGCCCCTCCTTCTTCCAGCACGACTGCGCGCCGCAACTGGACCTGGCGCGCCTTTGTGGTCATCGTGATCGTGCTCATCTGCGTTCAGGTCTTTGTGCTGTTCCGCATCCTGCGACCGCCCTCAGGTCCGGGCGACCTCAACGCCATCGGGTCCGGAGGAGGGCCAGGGGGGGGCGGCATGTTCGGCGGGCCTCCCCCGGGCGGACCGAACGGGTCCGGCGCCCCATCGTCGCAGTCCATCCATCTCTTCGGTTGGGCCCCCACGCCGGACGAGCGCCTGGCGACCTTCGCCGGGTTCGTCACGGCCGTGCAGATGTCGAATCACAAGCTCACCGACGAGCAGCGGCAGAAGCTCGAGCTCCTCACCAAGGACTATGCCGAGACCGTGTTGAGCCTCGCAACCGCCACCGCGAAGATGTTCACCGCGCTCGAAGAGGGTCAGCAGATGATCGTCGCGACGAAGATGCCTCCTCCTGGCGCCCCTCCCCCTCCAGGAGGAGGGGACAATCCCGTTCTCATGAAGTTCATCACGTACGTCGAGAACACCGCGGCACCGTCACCAGCGACAACAAGCTCCAGCGCCCCCGACCTCGCCTCGGCGCGCGTGCCCCACGTTCCCGGATTCGCGCTCTGCGCCGGGCTGGCCGCACTCGAGACCTCATCGAAGCCCCTCACCGCTGAGCAGTGCCGAACCATGCTGCCCCTGCTGAAGTCTCTGCCAGAGAACTCGAAGAAGCTGTTCGAGCTCGAGAACAAGCTGCAGCGCGTCTTCACCCCCGAGCAGTTAGAGGTCAAGGGGCTGCAGTCGTGCGACGCTGTCGGGCGGCTGCTGGTGAACAGCCTGTCGGCCAGAAAGTAGGGGCGCGCCGCTCGCAGCGCATCCCCCTGTCTGCTCCGAGAGGTTGGCATACCTGCCTCCCCGAATGCGCATCGCATCGATGAATCTTCGGAGAGCGGCGCTTGGTCTGGCTGCGTTGAGTCTTTGCCTGCTCGGATTCCGCGCGCGCCTGGGCTCTCTCCCTGCACGCCCTGCCGCCCCCGTCACGCCAGAGCGTCGTGCAGGACTGCTCTACGGCGCATGGTCACGCGACGGATTTCAGTGGAACGCTCCAGCGATGCTGGCGCAGGCCTGCGAGAACCCGAAGCTCGCCTGGATCGATCTCCGTCCCCACGTGCTGGTCGACGCACCCGCGCACGGCGGCATGTATCGTGCCGAGATCGGTCTCAACGGCGCGGGCGGCTACCATCTCGGCCCGCTTGTCGCGCTCTCCATCGACGGAGAGCGCGACCCCCATGGAGAGCCTTGCCTGATGCGTCTCCCCTCTGGCCGCTACCGACTCTACTACACTGCCTGGAGCGCGTCTGGCACCGAGATCAGGAGCGCCGCCTCAGACGACGCCATCCGCTGGACGCGCGACCCGGGTGCACGGCTCAGCGATGGGGCAGAACACCCGGACATCGTGCAGGCTCGATCGGGCCTCTACCGCCTCTTCTACACCCGTCACCGAGCGCGCATCGAGAGCGCCGTCTCACGCGACGGCCTGCTGTTCGAAAGCGAGACCTCGCCCAGGCTCGTGGGAGAAGCCTCCTCGACCACCATCACCCCTCTGCTCACCGATGCCACGCGGGGCGAGTACCGCGTGCTCTACGAGAACGACGGGAAGATATGCTGTGCCGTGTCGTCCGACGGCGAAGCGTTCGCACTCGAGAACAGCTTCACCGTTTCGATCAACAAGGCGCTGAGACACCCTCGCTCGCCCTCACTCGCGATTCTGCTCGACGGCACGTGGCTCGTGCTGTTCACCGGAGAGCCGGGATAGATGTCACGGCGTCTGACGGCCACCGTTCTGCTCCTCGTGCTCACGAGCCTCTCGCTGATGATTCTGGTCATCACACGCCGCCCTCCCTCGCCTGGAGTCTCGAGACCCTCTCCCACGCCGCTCCCCGAGAGCCGGGCAGGAGTCATGACACCGGCTCCACCGGTGACGGCGAAATCGCTGCACTGGGCGACCTCGCGTGATCTGCGCACGTGGCGCGAGCAGCCCCAGGCAGTGCCAGGGCAGGCAACGCCGCAGCTCGCACGGCTCGACGGGCGCCTGGTGACGTTGAGCTCTGACACGGTGCGGCTCTTCATCATGGAGCAGACGCCCACGCAACGCGATTCAACCGCCATGGGGCCTCCTCAGGCACTCGACATCGAGGGAGAGAGAGACCGCTTCCAGGTCGACCCGGATCTCGTGTCGCTGCCGGGGGGAGGGTGCCGGCTTTACTACACCAGCACCCGGAGCGGCTCCGACCCTGCCTTCGACGTCACCGAGATACACAGTGCAACCCGACGCGAGGGGCGCTGGGTCCGCGACGCCGGGTATCGCTTCCGCGGCGTGGGGGTTGTCGACCCCGACGTCATTCACCTCGCTGATGGACGCTGGCGCCTGTTCTTCACCCGCGGCCCGGAGCGATTCATCGGCAGCGCCGTGTCTGTCGACGGGCTCGACTTCGAGGTCGAGCCCACAACCCGGATCGACGGTCAGGTGAGCGCCACCATTGCGACACGAGAGGGCTTCCTCATGGCCTACCAGACCTACGGCGGGCGCTACAACCAGGGCCTTCTCCACATGGCGCGGTCGCGTGACGGCCTTCACTTCACGTCCGATCCCGACTTCCGGTGGGAAGAGAAGATGGAGCAGCTCGAGGGCCCGAGCGTCATCGCGCTCCCCGATGGCACGTACCTGATGGCCTACGCGCGAGCGCAGCGGTCGTTCTGACACGACGGCGGCGACACCAAAGGCGAAGGCGCTGTCGGGCCCACCCTCGAAACGGCCCGCGAGAGCGCACAGGCAACTTGAAACCGCGCACGGCTATCTGATATGCTCCACGAGATGACACGAAATGTCTTCGGGCTCCTGGCGCTTGTCGTGGTCGCCATCGCGCTGCAGACCCTGGTCTCTGTGCGGCGCCAGCCTGCCGCCCCACCCGCGACCGCGGCGCCCACCACCGCAATCTCGCAGCCCGCCTACGCGCCGCCAGAGATGCAGCAGCCACCGGGCTTCGTGACCCCAAAGGTTCCCGCAGAAGCGCCCGGCTTCACCCTCTCACTCACGAGCGGCGGACAGGTCACCCTCGACGCCCTCCGCGCCAAAGGCCCGGTGCTGCTGTGCTTCTTCAAGATCGAGTGCCCCACCTCACGCGAGGTCGTGCCGCGATACGAGACCTTCGAGAAGCAGTACGCCAAGGCCGGGAAGCCGTTACAGATGCTGGGCATCGCCCAGAACGAGACGTTCCAGATCGAGCAGTTCGCGCGCGAGTCGAAGCTCACGTTTCCCATCGCGGTCGACACGCCGGGATGCGAGATCTCGGCGAAGTACGGCATCTTGAACACGCCCACGCTGGTTCTCATCGCGCCTGATGGCAAGACGTTGACCGCAATTCCGAGCTGGACCCGCTCGAAGGTGAACGCGCTCTCGGAGCAGATCGCCGCAATGACCGGCGCCCCCTATCTGGCCATCTCCACCGCCGATGACGGCCTGCAAGAGTGGCGACCCGGTTGAACGTCGAAGAACACGGCGGGCGTGTCCCGCTGAGCCCCTCGCTGACAGGCCCCACAGCGGACGCAGACGAGCGCGGATAGACGTTGCGCACATCCCGCGTTCTCGTCGTTCTCCTCTTCGTGAGCAACGCGCTGCTGCTCGTCGGCATCTTGCGTCACTCTTCAGCGAGCGCTCCCCATGCGCCAGAGATCTCGCCCTCAACAGCCTCCCCTTCCTCTCTCGGTGCGCCTCCGCACGCCGGAACGCCCCCTTCGGTGGGGAGCAAGATGCTGCGGTGGGCCTCCTCGCGCGACCTGCGCACCTGGCGCGAGCTCTCGTTCAGCAGCCCCGGGGTGACCACCCCGCAGCTGGTGTGGTTCAACGGGCGTCTTGTGACGTTCTGCGCCAGCGCAACCCGCCTGGCCGTGGTCGAGCTCACCGTTGGAGACAACGGCTGCACGGGCGTGGGCGCACCCCTCCCGATCGAGATCGCAGGGGAATCCGCCGACATCCAGGTCGATCCGGACGTGGTAGCGCTGTCTGACGAGCGATATCGCGTCTACTACACCACGTCGCGGGCCTCAAACGACCCCGCCTACCTCGCCACCGAGATCCACAGCGCCACGTGGACTTCGGGTCACTGGGTGCGCGATGCGGGCATTCGCCTGCAAGGAGACGGTATCGTCGATCCGGATGTCATTCGCCTGAACGACGGCACCTGGCGCATGCTCTTCACCCGCGGCCTCGAAAAAGAGGTCGGAAGCGCGCGATCTGCCGACGCCCTCGACTTCAAGGTCGAGCCCGGCACCAGGCTGAACGGGCAGGTCACCTCGACCATCGCCGTAGCGGACGGCTATCTCACGGCCTACCAGACCTTCGGCGGACGCTACAACCAGGGGCTCCTCCACCTTGCGCACTCTGATGACGGATTCCGCTTCACGCCGGATGCGCGCTTCACCTGGGAGGAGAAGAACGTCGCCACCGAGGCGCCCAGCATTGCTCGCCTGCACAACGGAACACATCTGCTCGCCTACGTCACGTCAGCCAGCCGCCGCCCAGCTCAGGGTGTGCGGTAGGGCTCAACCGCCCGCAGCCACCCCAGCTCCGAAAGACGGGAAGCAATCGCGCGCGCCGCGGCCTTGTTGCCCTCGGGCGTGAGATGAATCAGATCGCGGGGCTGGAAGAGAACGTCTTCTGAGAGACCAGAAGCGCCGAGCGCCGCCCCCATGTCGAGATAGCCCAAGCCGACGCGCTGGGCGAGGGCGGCGTGGGTCGCGCGCATGGCCTGCATGGGGGCCGGATCGGTGAACGACGGGCGCGTGGCCTCATCGATGAGCAGCACCTTGATCGAACGCTCACGCGCATAGGCGGCGAAGATCGTCAGGTTGTCGACAGACATGGTCAGGCTCGCGGTCTCGGCGGCGTCGCGCCCCGGCACGACAGCCATGCCCTCTGTCGGATGTGGCGCCCACCCACGCAGGCGAAACGACAGGTAGCGATAGGTGGCGCTTCGATACAGAACCGAACGAACGCCATCGATGAGTCCTCCCTGGCGGAAGACGGCCCGCGCCGCGTCCGGCTGGAGCAGGCGATAGGGCTGGAGACCCGTTCCGCCGCGCTCTCGCGGGAGATCGTTCACGCCGCACATGATGGTTACGATGTGCGGCCGGTACACGGGCTCGAGCTCAACCAGGAGGGCTGTCATCTCGCAGGTGGTGAACGATGGCCACCCCGCGTTGTAGACGCGCACCGACGGTCGCTCGCGGAGGAGCAGGGGCTCGAGCTGCACCGGGTAGCTGCTGGCCTCGTCGTTGCGCCAGCCATAGGTGACCGACGAACCGAAGCACATGACCCGCACCTCGTCAGGCGGAAACGTCGACGGGGGATCGACCCCGCGCAGACCATGACGGTTCAGGCGCTGCGACGCCAGAAACGCCCGCGAGGGAGAACGCCCTCGAATGGGATCGAGCCGCCAGATCGCGTTTGGGCTCTCGAGGTTCGACGCATAGAGCAGGTTCTGGCACAGCAGCTCGATGTTGAACGCCATGAGCAAGAACAGGCCGAGCTGCAGAGCGGCGCGCGGCCAGCGGCGTTTCGCCGGCGGGGGCCGTTCTGCCCTGCTGGGCGCGCTCACCGCGTCGACCGCGGTGAGGACGATCGCGCCACGGGAGAGAGCCATCCCAGCGTCTCGAGGCGCGTCGCGATGATGCGCGCCAGCTCTTCGGGCTGCCCGCTAGACAAGAAGGCGGCCTCGAGATCGAGATAGGCAAAGCCGAGACGCTGGGCAAGCGCCGCGTGAGCGGCCCGCAGGTGTTCGAGATACGCCCGTCTCGGCGCCGACTGCCTCCAGGCCTCATCGACCAGCAACATCTTCAGTCCTTTGAGACGCGCGAACTCGGCGAAGATCTTGAGGTTGTCAACCGACATGGTGAGGTGCGAGGTCTCGGTGGCGTCGCCCCCCTTCACCAGGTCCATGCCGTCGGTGGGATGCGGCTTCCATCCTTTGATGAGATAGGTGAGATAGCGGTAGGTGGCGCTTCGGTACAAGAGCGAGCGCGTGCGGTCGACGTAGCCGCCCTGCTCGAAGATGGACTGGGCCGCCTTCGGCTGCAGCTCGCGATAGGGCTGAAGGCCCGTGCCGCCCGCCTCCTGCGGGAGGTCGTTCGAACCGCACACCAGCACGACGATCTGCGGATGGTACAGGGGCTCGATCTCGACCAGGAGGGCGGTCATCTCGCACGTGGTGAAGCCCGGACAGCCCGCGTTGTAGACGTGGACGTCGGCACCCGCTCCTGCAAGCCTCTCTTGCAGGAACCGAGGGTACGTCTCCGGCTCCTTGACCCGCCAGCCATAGGTGACCGAGCTTCCGAAGCAGACGATGCGCGTCTCGCCAGGCCGGGGCGCCGTGACCGGCTCGAGGCCTCGAAGGCCGTTGGTGTTGAGACAGTTCGCGGCGCTGTAGTTCTCGACGAGACGCCGCCCACGAATCGGATCGACCCGCCACACGGCGTCCGGGCTCTCGAGCTTCTGGGCATAGAGAAGCCGCTGGCTCAGCAGCTCGATGTTGCCCGCGAGCAGCACGAACAGGGCCACCTGAAAGACTGCGGGGCGCTTCAAGAAGGCGAGAAGGCGTTGTCGCACGCGCCGGGATGTTCGATTCACCCGTGAAGCGACCCTCTCACCGAGACTTGAAAGGTGACCGGCGCGGTGCTATCCTGCCATCGTGCGCAAGACCGCCCTCACCCTCGCCTCCCTGATCCTGGCGCTCGCCGTGGCGCAGGCGCTCACGATCGCCCCCGCCACCGCACCGCCGCGCGAAAGCGCCGCAGCTGCTACCCGCGGCTTCCCGATGCCTTCCCCGGAACCGCTCCCATTGAGCGACCCGACCCTGCTGCTCGAGACGCGGTTCTTCGAGATGGTGAAACCGTCTGCGCGTGAGTCGCAATGGCGCAGCATTCCATGGATGACCCGTCTGTGGAAGGCGCGCCTGCGCGCCGCCGAGGAAGGGAAGCCCCTGCTCCTGTGGTGCATGGATGGCAACCCGCTGGGCAGCACCTGACCCAACGGGCTTGCGAGCCGTGTGCTCGCCTTCTCTGACCCGACCGTCATCGACCTGGCCCGGAACCGCTTCGTCGCCGTCGCGTGCAACGACCTGCGGCTGCTGCGTCAGCGCGACGCAGAAGGCGACTTCTTCCGTGGCCTGGCAGCCCAGACCCCGGCGTCCTTTCGGGAAGACCCCTCACGTCAGGGCATCTACTGCTGCTCGGTCGATGGCACGCTGCTCAGCTGCGTGCGCCACATGAGCGACACGATGGACGTGGTCGGCACCCTTGAGACCGGGCTGCGCCTTCACCGCGCGAAAGCGTCCCCCTCGGGCGGATCGCGGACAGACGCCTTCCGCTCCCTCACCCCAGACCCCATCGCGCAGCCCACCCCTCCGCCCGGCGCCGTCGTGCTCCGCGTCTTCACCAGGCGCCTCGAATGGACCCCCAACGGCCCCGTGGCGTCGTCTGCCCGCCTCCCGCGTCATGCCATGTCGCTTCCGCCGCAGCCACAGCTCGATCACATGTGGCTGCCTCGTGAAGCCTGCGACGCCATCGTGGCCATGCCGATGCAGGTGGGAGCCTCGCACCCTGTCGCCGACGCGGCACTCGACGCCTTGTGCCGGCTCCATCTGGCAGACACCACTCTCAAAGGCGACCAGATGTGGTCCCCCGAGCAGGTGAGAGCACGCCAGTTCACGGCCACCGTCGAATCGGTGACCGGCGATCAGGCCACCATCGCGCTGCGCGGACGGGTGGAGTTCGCCAAGCCCTGGCGCTACAGCGCCACCGCGCTCGTGGAGGGGCGATTCCGCTACGCCATCCGTCAGCGAAACGTCGAAGACTTCAAGATGGCGGCGCTCGAACGGGTTCTCACGGGTGATCGGGGACAGACCGTGGCCACCTATGTCGGGATGGCCTTCGAGCAGGCCGACGGCAGCGACCCTGGTGACGCCATCCCCCCCCACGATCGAAGCCAGTACATGCAGCCCTGAGACGTCTGCTGCGCCTTCCGCCGCGCCTCCGCACAACTTCGTGTTAAGGCGACACTATTTGGCTGGGTCTTCATGGATGATAGGGGTGTAGCGCTGCTACGCACCTTGAACCCACCAGGAGGTCCCCTTGCCCCAGAAACGCACGCGCACCGCTACACCGCAGGGCTCCACGGAGCCCTCCCGCACCGTCGAGATCGACGGCGTGCGGCTCACCCTCGTCGACCCCGTGCGGCATGACTGCACGTGGATCGACTACAACGACTACCTCTTGCAGATGCGCGCCGCCTGGTTCCGGGCGTCGCACTCCGAGCTGACGCTCACCCCCCGCCTCGTCGGAGCGCCCGGCCTGGGAAAGACCACCCTCGCCTGTGCGGCCGCGCGGGCCGCCGGTCACGACATCTACATCATCGGCGCCACCATGGACACCCGCCCCGAAGACCTCGTGATCACCCCCGTGCTGGCGGCTGACGGGCGAGTCGAATACCGCGCTTCTGCCCTCGTCACCGCCATGATCAGGGGAGGCGTCGCCGTGATCGACGAGGCGAACCGCATGCCCGAGCGCAGCTGGGCATCGCTCGCCCCCCTGATGGACGATCGCCGCTACGTCGAGAGCGCCGCGGCCGCCGTTCGTATCTCAGCCCACCCCGACTTCCGGCTGTGCGTCACCATGAACTCCGATTCGAGCGTGTACGCGCTGCCGGGGTACGTCCAGAGCCGCCTCAAGCCCAGGATCGAGGTGGTGGCGCCGCCATGGCATGTGCAAGAAGAGATCGTGCGCGCTCGCGCATCAGGCGTGACGAGCACATTGCTCGACGACGCCCTCTTCCTGCTCAAGCAGCGCATCGACGAGGGCAGGGTCGACAGCACCCGCGACATGCTCAGCTTCGTTCGCTACGCGCAGAACCTCTGCCCAGCCGATGCGCGCCGCATGAGGGGGGCTGTGCGCGGTGCACTGATGCAAGCCGCCGCGCAGGTGCTGGCAGGCGGAGAGGCAGGCTGATCGCATGTACGACGACGAAGAGCACATGATTCACCGATTTGAAAACCTCCTGGGCATACCCTCGGCGCACTTCGAGCCCATGTTCGCGAAGTCGGCCCGCCACGCACTGCGCTACCACTCCCCTTCCGTCCTGGCGCTCGAGTCGAGCACGGTGGCCGCCGACGAGTGGCGCTGGGCCGCCGACTGCTGGCCACTTCCTGTGGTCTCTCAAGCAGGCGACTGGTTCTTGCCGTTCGTTCCCGGCGACTCGATGCTCGAGGCCTACATGGCGGCGCGAACCTTCGGGATCCCCATCGCCTTCATCGACCCGTGGCTCGAGGTGCCCACGCCCGCGCCGACCGCATCCCCCGCTCCACCGGCCCCGGTGGGCGGCGAGCTTGCGCCGCTGCTGCGCTCTCACTTCACCCGCCTGCCTGCCTTCACCCATCACGTCACCGACCGCGACCTCGCGCGCGAGGCGTTCATGGCCCGACAGCTGCGCGACCTCATGCGGCGCCACGCTCGCGTGCTCTGGATCGGCGGCGCCGCCCACTGGGAGCGCATCGTCGACCGGCTGAGGCGAGGTGACTTCACCGCGCCGCGCATGCGCAAGGCGAAGGTGCAAAGCTTCACGCGCATGCAGCTGAGCCGATCGGCCATGGTCGCGATGACGGGCCGACTGCCCTGGACCGTGCGCGGGTTTGTCGAGCGCGGAAAGACCTACGACGAGGACAGCTCTTTGCGTGCACTTGCCCTGCGGGCGACCCAGCCCCACCACACCAGCGACGATATCACGCTCACGCCGGAGCCGGCCGGACCCACCGATGTGGCACGGGTGCTGATGTACGCCCGCAACCTCGCCATGGCGCGAGGCCTGCGCCAGCGCCCCACATTCCACGAGCTCCTCACCTCCGCCACGGCCGTCATCGGCCCCTCGTACGCGGGCGTTCTCCATCTCACCGCCATGGATGACGGCCACGAGCCCCTCTCGTCTGATACCGGAAGCGACCTCCCCGTT
Source organism: Pseudomonadota bacterium (assembly GCA_010028905.1). Classification (NCBI taxonomy): domain Bacteria; kingdom Pseudomonadati; phylum Pseudomonadota; species Pseudomonadota bacterium. Next base: position 13,096 of record RGZZ01000024.1, read on the forward strand.
CTGACCTGGGACGCGGATGCCCCCAAACCCGCGTTCCGCTGCGGCCATCGGTGGGTGGCGGCCGATTCGATCTGGCCGCGCAGCGGAGACGGACTGCCCCCCGTCACCGTCGAGACGGTGGTGCGACGCGCGCGTCACGAGCAGTATCGCGACCTGCCCCCGGCCCACGAATGGGAGGAAGAGCGCGCCTGGCGGGTGCACCCCGACGATGGGCGCGACTACATCGCGTTCGTCGAGACATCCACATCCGCCGCGGCGGCGCTGAGCGTCTCCGATTCACCAACGGGGTGATCGATTGGCGCAACGACAGCGAGCACACCGACTTCCTGCAAGGGAAGGCAGGCGGCGGCTGGATCGACCCGGACTTTACCTGCATCGGCAGCGCATCGCGCGAGCGAGGCCACGGCGTGGTGCTGCAGGAGCACCCCTACCACCTGCAGCGCGACCAACGCGACTTCACGCTGATCTCCCTCGATCTCCCCACCATGACGCGCGAGGGTCCGAGCTTCTACGACAAGGTCATCCTGCCGCTCTTGCCCCAAGTCGGCGGCTTGTGCGACACGGTCTACACCTGGCTCGACATCATGTTCGCGTTCTGCGCCGGCAAGCCGTTCGCCTACTTCAGCCGCTACGTCCCCAGCCCGCGGATCCACACCCTCGCCGCGCGCCACGGCGTCACCGTCGTGCACATCCCCCTGCAGTCCATTCCAGAGGCGCTGCGCGACCGCAACCGCGTGTTTCGCTACATAGCCCTGTCGCGCAGCCAGTGGGAGGCGCTGCGCGAACACCTGGGGGAGGGGTAGGGGGGGAAAGCTGTGGGCGAGGGCCATGCGATCCTCATCGTCTCCCTCTGGGCCCGCTCACGCATCCACACATGGCACTGCGGCTTACGTGCCGCGTTCACAAAAGAAGGCCGGACATCGGCTGATGTTCGGCCTTCTTTGGTGAACACACCCGGTTGACGCGAGAGCGCAAGCGGGTGCACAGGTGCGTGACGCGCGACTCTACTCACCATCCAGGCGTTTGCGAGCGTCTCGCTTGAGCGCAAAGCCCGCGTATCCCCACCTGAATCCGAACACGCCGCCCGCCAGCGATGCGAGCACGAGAAAGGGCAGCGTTCTGAGAAAGAAACCAAACTCATCGATGCCGGCTGCAAGCACGTTGATCACAGCGGAGGCTGTGAAGACAGCGAGTACTGCGCCAACCGGGCCACCCAGCAGACCACAGAGCGCCTTCTTGATGACGATGGTTTCTCCTCAATCGTTTCGACATGTTCCGAGGTGATGTGACACTCTCGGCTGTCACACTGCGGTGACGTGACACTCTCGGCTGTCACGTGACACCTCCAGCTGTCACACTGCGGTGATGTGACACTCCCGGCCGTCACGTGACACCTCCAGCTGTCACACTTCGGTGAAGTGACCGCACTGACCCGTCCGCCACGGCCGCGCAGCACGTGCTGAGGCATCGGGATGCGCAAGCGGGCACGAGGGAAGGGGTTCCATCACCCGACAACCAATTCCGCTCGACCGCTACACCACAAGGAGCCCTCGCACCATGAAGCGCTTCTCCCAGGCTCTCTCAGGCGCCGCCCTCGCCTTCGCCCTCCTGACCGCCGCTGCCCCCGCGACCCACGCTGCCCCGGCCCCCCACGCCGCGCCGGCAGCGCCAGAGGGTCCGATGGCGCCCGCCTTCGTCGACCCCGCAACCCCCAATGAGGCAAGCTTCATGAGCGCCCCTTCCGGGGTGCGCTATCAGTACATCGGAACCTACGACCTGAAGCGCCTCGATCACATCACCGGCCCCGAGCTTGATGCGTTCCTCACCGGGTCGCCCATGCCCGCGTCCGCGTTCAAGGGAAGGTTCCCCGCCGCGCGCTTCCCCGTCAGGCTGTACCGCGTGAAGTACCCGTCGGTGGTGCCAGAGCAGGCCAACCGCCCCACCCTCGCGTCCGGTCTCGTGGCGATTCCCCAGACCGGCCAACCGACCATGCCCGTCGTCTCCTACCAGCACGGCACCGTGTTCAACCGCGGCGACGTCCCGTCGTTTCCTGAGAACTCGATGGAGACGCGGCTCGTGGTCGCCCGCTTCGCGTCACAGGGGTATGTGGTGGTGGCCGCCGACTACTTCGGGCGCGGCCTGTCGACCGAGCCGGACAGCTACCTGGTCAAGCGCAGCACCGAGCAGGCGTGCGTCGACATGCTCTTCGCCGGGCGGGCAGTGCTGGCCGCCGAGAAGATCGCGCCAGGCCCGCTCTTCCTCAGCGGCTGGTCGCAGGGGGGCTGGGTGACCATGACGGTTCTCAAGCACCTCGAGACCCTGGGCATGCCAGTCACGGCCACCGCCACCGCGAGCGCACCGGTCGATGTGTTCGCCACGGTGCACCGCTGGATCAACAACGTGCAGCCCATCGACGCGGTCTACCTGCCCGGCTGCATGGCCCTGCACCTGCAGGCGCAGGAAGCCTACCTCGGACAGATGGGACTTGCCGCATTCGCCATCCGCCCCGAGTACCTGCAGGCGTCACGAGACCTCTACACCGGCAAGATCGACTGGGTCACCTTCCGCAAGCTCACCCCCGCGCGCTGCGACCAGTTCCTGCGCCAGGAGTTCCGCGACAGCGGCAACCTCGCCGACTTCCCCTACTGGCAGACGCTCGAGCGAAGCCAGGCCTATCGATGGCGCAGCCACACGCCCATCATCACCTACTACGGCGTGCTCGACGAAGTCGTTCCGGTGTACATCGCTCGCCTCGCCGAGGCCTTTCACACGCTGATGGGAAGCGGACCCACCCAGAGCCGCTGCGCGGGCGAGAAGGCCGACCACCGTGCCACGTTCGTGCATGCGGTCATCGAAGAGAAGCCCTGGTTCGACACCTTTCTGGCGAACGCGAAGCGCTGACACCCGTCGCCTGATCTGCGCGCGGGTCAGACCGTGCGCGCGGCGTCCGGAAAATCGCTGCTGCGCCCCCTCACGGCAGCGCGGGATAGGTGTCGGTCGAGACGAGCTCGTCCCGGCCTCCGATGCAGCGCCAGGTGCGCGCGCAGATACCCGAAGGGCCGCGCGTGGTCTCGACCCGCACCTCGACCTCTGCGTGCCGCGCGACGGTTTCGTGGGTGGAACGCGGAGCCACCACCTCGACCACCAGTCGGTCGGCCGTGGCTCGGGCACACAGCCGCACGGCGAACGCGAACGGATTGGTGAAGCGCAGATCTTGCCGGTCATAGACCACCGCGGCATCACGCCCCAGCCCGACGCTTCTCACCCCGCGCGCGTGCGGAACGCGCTCGACGATGCGCAGACCTGCGAGCAGCGCGGCGTTGTACACCGTCGACGACAGCTGACAGATGCCCCCGCCCGTGGTATCAGCCACGCCCCCCGCCGCATAGCCCGGCGCCTTCTCGTAGCCGCGCTCGAGACAGCGACGCCCCACGGCCTGGTTGAACGAGAACGTCTCGCCGGGCAGCACCACCCGTCCGTCGATGCGAGCCGCCGCCGTCTCGATGTTGGCGCGCTGGGCAGGGCTGCGATCGGCGAGGTCGGTGGTGAACGACGCCAGCGCGACCTGCGCTCCGATCCAACGCGCCGACGCCGCCGCCCCCAGCACGAGGGCGAGGGCGCACAGCACGCTCGCGAGCAGCAGCGCGCGCGCCTTCTTCGAGCTCGTCACGACTTCATCGCCTCGCGCCACCGTCACGGCGCCTTCGACGGCCATCACGGCTTGCTCCCCTCACCAGACACCGTGAATGATGCCTCTGCCGACGTGCCCCGCACCTCCGGCGTGTACATGAGATAGGCTTCAGCAGGGCGCACGTGATAGACCCCGGAGGCCTCGGCGCGGATCTCGTAGACCATGCGGTGAACACCCGGCTCGAGCCGGGAGGCGAACATCGAGAGCGCGTCGTCGTGGGCCTCGCGACCCACCCAGCCCGCGAGGCCCGTGCTCCGGGTCGCCTCGGCCTCAGTCATCTCGCAGCCGGGGATGAGCTTGTCCTCGATGATGAGGTAGCTCACGGGCTGCTTGTTCTTCACCGATACGGTGACACGGATGCGCGCCCCCACGGGCACCGACGCGCCTGGCGCAAGCGCGATCGCCTCGGTGTAGAGGCGCCCCTTCTCGTCCTTGCGCGTCTCGAGACGAGCGTACGCGCGCTCGACGATGAGCCCGTGATCCTCGCCCGCGGACGCCTCGGCGGTGATCAAGCTCTCGAGCATGGCCGAGACGTAGACGGTTCCCCCGCCGACGCGCCGCGTCTCGATGACGTTCTCACCGGCACGCAGCATCGATGAAGGCACCGAGATCACGCCGCGCTCGCCCAGCAGCGGGCCATCGATGGGCACGTCTGCCACGAGGGCGCCGTTCACCCGCACCTCGGCGCTTCCGCGCGGTGCGCGCTCAGCAGGGCGTGACCTGGCGATCTCGGTGAACACGTCGATGACCGCCGCGGTCGATCGCGTGCTCGACCAGGCCCCGCCCTTGCGATACGCCACGAGCCAGCGCACGACCCGATCGACCTGGGGCGACGTGGGCTCGACCATCAGCAGGGCCCGCAGCACCGCGCTGGTGGTCTCGACCGGATCATCGAGCCAGCCGTAGCCGAGGGTCTTCGACTCCCAGTGCGCCTGGGTCTCGGTCTCGTCGACCCGCTCGCGTATCTTCTCGAGCAGGGCCCGGGCGCGCTCCTTCTCGCCCACGCGCCACAGCGTCTGCACCAGCAGCGCCTGGGCGTGCACCGTGAGCGCGTCGGTGTGCCGCTCGATCTGGAGGGCGAGGGCATGCGCGTCGACACCCACCTCATCGAGCACGCGGGCCTCATACGCCTTCACGTTCCACAGGGTGCGCTGGCGCACTTCGCCCGACCCCTCGCGGAACTCGCTCACGTCCTCGGCCACGAGCCTGCGCAACGCGTCGAGACCGCGCTTGTACACGTCGTCTCTCACCGCGAAGCCCGCCTCGCGGGCGCGGTGGAGACCGCTCACCACATAGGCGGTGCAGTACGGGTTGTCTGCGTCGTCCTTCCACCAGCCCCAGGCGCCGTTCTCATGCTGCATGTCGTAGATGCGATCGAGACCGCGCGCGATCATGTCGGGCAGCCGACGCTCGAGGGCGCTGTCGCGCACCCCCTGTTGCTCGAGCGCGCGCTTCACCACGAGGTCGGGAATGAAGGCGCTCATGGTCTGCTCGACGCAGCCATAGGGGTAGGAAGCCAGGTAGTCGAGCCCCTGCATGGCCGTTGCGATGAGCGATGGGGCGAGGTGAACCGTGAGCCGCGAACGCGACACATCGGCATCGCGTGGCACAGTGAGGGGCAGCGAGAGCGTGGGAGAGGCCTGCCCCGCCGCCGTGCCGACCCGCATCACCCCGTGAGGCAGAATGGGGAATGACAGCGCCATGGCGTCGCTGCTGTGATCTCCCCGCGCGGTGACGGTGACCTGGGCGGTGCCCGCCTGCTTCGCCTCGACCCGCCACGCGAACCGATGGGCCTCATGGGGCGCAAGGGTGGCCGACTGCTCTTCCGATGTGAGGCGCAGACCCTCGACCGTCATGGCCGCCCGCACCGGCTCCGCGGAATCGGTCTCGTTGTGCACCACGGCCGATAGCTCCATCGCGTCGCGCTCGACCATGAAGCGCGGCGCCTCGAGGCGCACGAGCAGCGGCTTGCGCGACGTGATCTCGGCCGTCGCCTCACCCACCTGGTGATCGAGGGTCACCGCCCGTGCGGTGAAGCGCCAGGCGGTGATGTTGTCGGGCAGCGCAAACGTGACCTCGACGTTGCCGTCAGCGTCGGTGCGAAGCGCCGGCGCCCACCAGGCGGTGTCGCGAAAGTTGCGACGCACCCGCGGGTCGTCTTCCTTGTTGCGCCCGCCAGAGTAGTCCGGCGCGAACGAGTACTCGGTGCGCACGCAGCTGGGCTCGATGCCGTAGAAGAAGTCGTGCATCTTCTCTGCGGTGTCCGGGGCGAGGGCGTAGATGGCGGCGTCGACCACGCCCAGCGAGAGCTCGGCCCGCACGGGCTGTCCGGTTGCGTTGGTGACATGCACGCGCGCCTTCACCGTCTCTCCCGGCGCATAGACCGCGCGCGCCGGCGTGATGCCGATCTTCAGGTCGTGCGCGGCGGTGTCGAGCACCAGGGTGCGCATGTCGCTCTGCAGCTGCTTTCCCTTCACCTCGAAGGCCGAGATCTCGACGCTCGTTCCCCACGAACCGTCGCGGGGCACAGGCAGATCGAACACGGCCGACGTTCCGCGCAGATGAATGAGGCGATGCTGATAGATGCGACGCCCATCGACGCACACGAGCACGTAGGCGTTGGGCGTGCGCGACGTCACCACAACGTTGGCCGTGCCGCCCGGCCTGCAGCGGGGCGCGTCGAGCAGCACCGTGAGATCGCGGCCTCCGTAGGTCTGTGTGCTGGCGCTCGTGCTCCAGACGAAGACGAAGAGTGTGCGGGTGATGGCGCGCCCCTTGCCATCGCGCGCCTCGAGATGCAGCTCGTAGGTGCCCTCGGTGGGCGGCGCCATGGTGAGCGAGAGATCGCCCTTGGCGTTCGTAACCCCCTCGCTGGTCGTCACCTCCTGTCGCTGGCGCTCGAGCGAGGTGCGGCCGTTCACGGTCTTCTCGACCGCGTCGATGCGCGCCAGGGTCGCCCGCACCGGCGTGCCGGAGACAGGGCGGTCGCCCTCGAACGCGCGCGCGGCAACGTTCACCGCCACCTTCTGGCCCAAGGCGTAGCCCCAGCGATCGGTGGACGCGTCGAGATGGAGATCACCCTGGGTCACCATCACGTCAGCGCTGGCGCTCACCGTGCGGTGACTCGGATCCTCGACCTCCACCTCGACCCAGTAGCTGCGGTCATGTCCCGCCCGCTCCGGCGTGAACGTGATGGAAGCGGCCCCCTCGGCGTCGAGACGAACCTCGCCCTCAGCCACCATGCCCCCGTAGTGCTCTGCCCGCTCATTGCCGTCGTCGATCTCGAGCTCAGCCGAGCGATCGAAGCGATACCACGACTCATAGGCGGTATAGCGCGCCTTGGCGCCGGCAACGGGTGCACCGAAGAAGTAGCGCGCGTCGATCTTCAGGCGAACGGCTTCACCCATGGCGTAGCGTGCGCGCTCCGGCTTCACCTCGACACGGTATTCCGGCTTGCGGTACTCGGCCACCTTGAAGCGCGCGCTGCCGCTCGATGCGCCGATGGACGCCGTGACGTTCCAATCGCCGAGGGCCGCGCGCAGCGGCAGCGTCACGTCGGCGTCGAACCCGCCGAACTCGCCCACGGTGACGCTTCGCTCGGCAATGGTCGCTCCGCGGGCGTCGCTCACGCGCAGCTGCACAGACGCGCCACGCGGCACCGAATACGCGTGGTCGCGATCACGTCGCGCCACACCGCGGATGTGCACCTCGTGCGAGGGCCGATAGATGGGGCGATCGGTGTAGAGGTAGACGCGGCAGGGCTCCGCCCCACCGGGCGAATCGATGGCGTCGATGCGCGAATAGGCGTAGCTGTCGGCGCTCTGCCCCATGAGCTCGAACGCACCCAGGCCGGGCTCTCGCCACGTCAGCAGGCCGTTGGTGTCGGTCACCGCTGTGCGAAGCGGCTTTGCGCGGCCCTTCGCCTGCGTGCCGGCGCCCCCAGCGAAGAACGACAGCAGCGCGCCGGAAACCGGCTTGCCCGTCGAGAACCGCTGCGCGAACACCACGATTTCGTGCGGCGAGCGTCGGGTCACGATGGCGAGATCGGTGACCAGGAACCACGCCGAACGCACCACGTGGCCATCCTCAGACTCGACGCGCACGAAGTAGAGCCCCTCGAGCTGCGATGGCACCGTGATCTGCCCGTCGAAATCGCCGTCGGCATCGAGGGAAGCGGTGTAATGGGTCTCCCAGAGGGAGTTCTCCTCGCGCGCAAGACGCTCTCCCAGCGCCTTGCGCTTGCGCGGCTCGAGAACGTCGGCGCGGTCGGTGTGCGGGTCGAGGCGAAACAGCGCCACATTGAACTCGGTGAGCCCGTTGCCGCTGATGCTCACCTTTGGCTTCTCGTTCGCGGTGAAGACGCGCTCGCCGTTGTAGAGCGTGAACGATGGCGGCCGGGGCGTCATGCGAAAGACCACGCCCGCAGTGTCGCGCGACTCCACCACCTCGACCTCGTCATAGGCGGTCTCGTACCCCTTGGCGCGGGCAGTGATTCGCATGCCTCGTCCCACGGGCACGTCGTGCATCTGGAAGCAGCCGTTCGCATCGGTTCGCACCCAGCTTGCACCCTCTGGGTAGAACACCCGCGCCTGCGCAAGGGGCTGATTCGACTTCGCGCTCACCACGCGACCAGACACGGCGCCCCGCGCCGGCTCGAGCGACACCGACCACGAGAAGAGCGCCGCCGACCAGGCCATGACCAGCGCCAGCTCGGCGTATCCCCGCCAGTGGGCGCGAACCCGGGTGAGCAGCGCCCACACGAACAGGGTTGCGATGACCATGCCCAACCAGTGCGGTGAAACGCCAGACATCAAGGGTGCCTCCTCTTGGATGGATCGAACACAACTGTGGGGAACACATACATGGTCGCCGTCGCGCGCATCGACAGTCCGGCTTTTCCTCTGCAGCCTGCCACCTGCCTGCCAGCCGAGAGCGCTTCACCTGGCAGGAGAACACCGCCCCGCCCCGATCCTTCGACGAGCAGGCCGAGGCGCAGGGGATCGAGCTGTGAGAGCGACTGCACCCGTCGACGAGGGCCGACGATGGAGACCAGGGCCACGACCTTGCCCAGCTCCGAGGGGCGCAGCGGCGGGTAGCGGCGATCTTCAGTGGCCGCCAAGGCCGCGGCCCGGGTGATGTCGGCGGCGGCGGTCTCCTCGACCGGATCGACGGCCCCCATGCATCCGCGCACCTGACCGTCTTCAACAAGGGTGACGAACACCCCCACGCCTCGCCGCAGGCATGGGTGCACGGGCGCAGGGGCGCAGGGCTGCCCGCCTTCCCCCACGGTGATCTGCAGCGACCGCGCGGTGAGCCGCGCGATCTCACGGCACAGACCCGGGTCGTTCTCTGATTCGCGAAATGCCGAGAAGGCGTCGCCTGCGCACATCGCAGGCGTGATCGTCAGTCCCCCCAGCAGCGCGACGAGCATCATCAGCACCACAGCCACGGATGTACGCCTCATTGGAGCCTCGTTCCCGGATAGTAGTGGGCGATGATCTGGCGAAAGCCCCTGCCCGCGCGCGCCATGGCCATGCTGCCGAACTGACACAGGCCCGCGCCGTGACCGAGACCCCGACCTTCGAAGTGAAACCCGCCGGCGCCTGTTCGGATGCGAAACCACGGACTCTCTACAAGCCCCCATCCCAGCGCGCGCCCCAGTGCCTGCCAGAACGCGATTCCGCCCATCACCCGCCGCTCGTGCGCCACGATCTCCACCTCGCGCGCGCGGTCAGCCGCAGTGCGTGAGCGCACGCGAACCATCGATGGCGGCGAGAGCTCGACGGCGCGTCCGATGTCTGACGCCGAGAGATCGACCCGCCAGCGGAAGTGCGGAGAGGCCGCGCACCAGGCCCGCCCGTCCGGGCCGATGTCTGAGACGCTCTGCAAGGCCGGGTCGCCCCCCACCTCGGCCCCGCTCACCGTGCGCCCACCGCAGGTGCTGTGATACCAGGCAGCCACGTCGCGACCGTTTCGCCGCAGCCGCAGACCGCGCGTCGAGCGAGCCGCCTCCACCGCCATCTCGGAACCAAGCCCGCGAAAGACCTGGCAGTGCGTGAGGTCGCAGAAATCGTACCCCTCGTCACCGTGCGGCCCACAAGGGCGATTCAGCGCGCGGCCAGGATGGGCGAGCGCCACCGCGTATGCGCGCGCCGCAACGGCCTGGGCGCGGAGCGCCTCTCGGGGGGCATCGGCCATGGCCTCGGCCGACACCACGCCCCCCACATAATCCTCGAGCGTCACCGCAGCGACCACGAAGAGCGAACATCCATCGGGTGAACGCACGGTGAGCGCCCCCGCGAGACGTCGGCCAGACACACGCACATCGTCAGCCTGCAGCGTCACCGTCTGCGCGAACCGCGAAGAGGTTCCATCAGGCGCTACCTCCACGCCTCGGCCGCACGCGCGGAGCACCACGCGCGCCCCCGCGGGCCACACCAGCGTCTCGGTGCCCACACGAAGATGGCCGCCGCTGTGGGTCGACAGCGCGAGGTGGGCGGGCGCCTCGCGGGAGAGCAGCCGCACCAGAACCTCGTCGCGTGAGGCACGTGCCGGTTGCGACATCACGAGCAGCACCGCGAGCACGGCAAGCCACGGCAGCACGCGGCTCCCACGAGGTCTTGGCAATGGATGCACCGCAACCATCAGAGCGACTCCCGGCACTGCCGCAGCACCCGTCCGGCGATGGCGGCGGCGTCTCGGCCCGTGCCCTGCTGCAGAAACACGACGATGGCGAGGCGCCCAGCCGTTCCGGCGAACCAGCCATGGGTGCGGGGCGCGGCGTCGGCGCGCGCGGGCTCGAGCCATGTGGCAGTCCCGGTCTTCCCTCGCACGTCGATCCCGTCCACGCACGCGGCTCTGGCGGTTCCAAGGGTCACGGTGTCGCGCATGGCAGCATAGACGAAGCTGCCCGCCGGATCGCGCGCCTCGCGCAGCGACACCACCAGCGACACCGCGTCCCACGGC
>RGZZ01000025.1 GCA_010028905.1 Pseudomonadota bacterium
AGCATCCGGACAAGCCCACGGTCGAGAAGCTGTACACGGGCGTGATGTCTGAGGCGCGCGAGCTGCTCAAGGAAGCCAACGTACCCGTTGCGTCGCTCGACGGGATACCCAAGGATGACAATGCCCCGGCCGCCATCGAGAAGGCGCTCAGCGGAAAGGTCGACAAGGGCCTGCTCTGGTTCGCCATGATTCGCGGTCTGCTCGAGGGCACCGGTGACCCGTATTCGGTGCTGATGCCTCCGCAGGAGTTCGCCATGATGATGGAGCGCCTGCGCGACCAGAGCTTCGGTGGCGTGGGCATCGTCATCGAGCTCGACAAGGACAACAAGAACCAGCTCACCGTCGTGGAACCGGTCGAGGGCACTCCAGCCTACGAAGCGGGGCTCCAGGCGGGAGACGTGATTCTCAAGATTGACGGCAAGCCGACGCTCGACATGGCGCTCGACGCCGACGTGGCCTCCATCCGCGGTCCGGTAGGGAGCAAGGTGGTTCTCACCGTGCGGCGCAAGGGCGCCGACGACAAGGACTACGCCTTGACCCGCCGCACCATCAAGGTCGAGTCGGTGTCGAGCCGCATGCTGCCCGACAAGATCGGGTACATCCGATTGCGCGTGTTCGGCGAGAACACGGGAGATGAGTTCGATCGGGCCATCGACGCCCTCACGCACGGCGGGGCTCGTGGACTCGTCATCGACGTGCGCAACAACGGGGGCGGCTACCTCACCGCGGCCACAGAGGTCTGCAGCCACTTCATCCCGACCGGACAGGTGGTCACGTCCACGCGTGATCGCAACGGCAACACCCACAACGAGATTGCGAGCGACGGTCACACGCGGGTCAAGATTCCCGTTGTGCTGCTGGTCAACGCCTACAGCGCGAGCGCGTCCGAGATCACGGCGGGCTGCCTGAAAGACAGCCGGTCGGCCACCCTGGTGGGCGTCAAGACCTTCGGCAAAGGCTCGGTGCAGCAGCTCTACCCGTTGCCGGACAAAGGCGCTCTCAAGCTCACCGTGGCGCACTTCTACACGCCTCAAGGGCACGTCATCAACAAGGTGGGCGTGCAGCCGGACATCAACCTGCCGATGGAGGCCCGTCTCGTTGGGCACCCCGGCAAGGATGTCCAGCTCGACAAGGCCATCGAGATCTTGAAGACGGGGCACTGAGCCTCGTCTCAACAGGCTCGGTCTGCGCTGCGACGCGCTGCGTCGCAGCACACGCACGAGAGACGGTCGGGTTCGCGCCGTTCGAGGTCGCAGACCCGACCGTCTTCTTTCTCGAGGGGCATTGCCGCGGGCACGGTGAACCTGAGGCTCAGAGGGGCTTTACCACCAGTGTGCCGCGCATCATCTTCATGCCACAGGTGAACGCGAAGGTGCCTGGGCGTCTGGGGACGATGGAGACCACGACCGGGCGCTTCAGAGGCAGCTCTCGTCGAATCGAGAAGTCGGGTATCAGAAGCGTCTCGCCGCATGGGCTGTCGCTCTCGCGAACAAACGTGATGCGCAGAGGCTGACCCGCGGTGGCCTCGATGCGTTCGGGTTCGTATCCCAGGTCGGTGACCTTGACGGTGATCTGTCGAATGGGCGTTGCGTGGGCCGAGAGCCCGCACGCGAGGGTGAATGACAGCAGCATGCAAGCCAGCATGGTCTTCATGGCGAGGAGATCTTCGCGCTCGACGGGCCGAGCCCCCCCTGTCGCGTTATGGTTATTGTGTGGAGAGCCGTGGGTACACACTTCCTGCGCGACTTCCGCTCCGGAGGCCTCGCGCGAAACCATCTCGATGGAGACAACCCACATGGCTCATATGTATGTGACCCTGCCCAAGATCTCGGTCGATCAGCGAGACGCGCTGGTGAAGAACCTCACGGAGACCATGGTCAACGTGCTCGGACTGTCGTCGGAGGTGCGCAGGCGCCTCTCGATCCGCCTCGATCCGTATGAGGCTCGTGACGTTGCGCGCGATGGCCGCCCCCTCGACGTGAGCGAGCACCCGCTGACGCACATCGACGTGTTCATCACCGAGCTGCCCTTCGATCAGAAGCGCGAGCTGGTGCGCCACCTGACCACCGCACTGTGCGACTCGCTTGGATATCGCTCGGAGCAGCGCGAGGACGTGTTCATCACGTTCCACCAGTTCCGTCCCGAGAACATCGCCGTGGGCGGTCACCTGGTGGCTGAGCTGACCATGGTGTAGCCACGGGGGTCTGGCGGATGGCGCGCTCTTCGGTGGTGCGCTTCTGACCTGGCTTCACACCTCGCGGGCGTTCACGCCCGCGAGGCGTAGAACCGCCTTCCACTCGCTGGCGGTCACCGGCTGCACGGAAAGCCGCTGGCCTTTGCGCAGCAGCTGCATCTCGGCCAGCGCGGGCGCCTCGCGCAGGCGCGCAAGCGTCACCGGTTCATCGAGCCGCCGCACCGCCTGCACCGCAACGCAGAACCAGCGCGGTGATTCCGAGGGGCTCTTCGGGTCGAAGTACTTCGACTCGGGGTCGAACTGCGAAGGGTCTGGGTACGCCGCCTTCGCCACGCGCGCAATGCCCACGATGGCCATGGGGTCCTGGCGCGAGTGGTAGAACAGCACCCCGTCGCCGATCTGCATGTCGTCGCGCATGAAGTTGCGCGCCTGATAGTTTCGCACGCCATCCCACGGCGTCGTGCGGTCAGCGCTGCGTTCGAGATCGTCCCACGAGAACACATCGGGTTCGGTCTTCATGAGCCAGAATCTACGTGCCATCGCGATGCTCCTCGAGAAAGTCGGCGGCGGTGTCGACAGCCGCGCGCAGCGCGTCGAAGCGCTTGGGGAAGAAGTGCCCGCCATCGGGAACGACCTGGAGCAGCGCGGGGCAGGGGAGTCGGTCGATCAGCAGCCGCACCACGGTCTCCGCGCCGAACTCGTCGCCCGCGCCCTGGACAACGGCCACGGGCTTGCTGCTCTCGGTGAGCCACGAGAAGTCGGTGGCATTCACGGGAATGCCCACACCGATCAGGCCGTCGACCCGAGGATCGCGCATGCCGATCTGCAGCCCCACGCGGGAGCCGAACGAGAACCCGCCCACCCAGCAGCGCGTGCCGGGGAAGCGCGTCAGCAGCGCCTCGAGGGCTGCTTGCGCGTCGTCGGCCTCGCCGCGCCCGGCATCGTACGTCCCCTCGCTGCGCCCCACGCCGCGGAAGTTGAAGCGCAGCACGGCGAGCCCTCGCTCGCGTAGCGCGCGTGCAGTGTGATACACCACGTTGTTGTGCATGGTGCCGCCATGCAGCGGGTGCGGATGGCAGACCAGCGCAACGCGGCTCACGGGCCCCTCGGGGATGTTGAGGAGGCCCTCGAGACGCCCCGCGGGCCCGGTCAGCTCGACGCTCTCGATGGTCGTGCTCATCGCGCGCCCTTCAAGTGCGTGAGGAACGCACGTGTGGAGAGACTCCGAGCCGCGCAGATCACGGTGCGACCCCGCTGATCTGGAGCAGCAGGACCCGGGGCTTTGGCTTGTCCATCTCGAGCATGAAGATGCGCTGCCACTCGCCCAGGGCGACGCTGCCATCGACGACGGGGAGCACCAGCGACGCCCCCAGCACAAGGGTCTTCAGGTGCGCGTGGGCGTTCCGACCGTGGTCTGCCACCAGGTTCTCGGTCCGGATCTCGAAGTTGTCGTGACGGTAGTCGGCCTGTGACGACGCGATTCGCTCGAGGAAGTCGGCGATGTCGAGATGCAGCAGGGGCTCGTCCTCGTTCACGACTACGGCGGCAGTGGTGTGACGGCAGAACACCGTCAGCTGTCCTTGCGCAATCGTCGAAGCCGTCACTGAATCGATCACCGATTCGGTGATATCGACGAGGCCTGGGCTCGTGGGCGCCTGCACGCGCAGGCGCTCGGTCACGATGGTCATCGTGCCGCGTGTCGGCGCCCCCGCGCGCTCGCGTACGATCACGTTCGGCGCGGGGCTCCCAGCGGTCTCGGTCGTCATCTGCTGGCTCTCCATCTTGTTCAATGGCCGAAGGCCGCGAAGGCTTCGCGAATCGACTCGGTCTGCACATCCGGGTCGGCGGGATCGATGCCACGGGCGACCAGGTCGATGGCTTCGCGGATGCTCCTGGCGCCCGCCGCGGGACCGCCGGGATGGCCGAAGATCCCTCTTCCTGGAACCAGCCCGAAGTCCGGGGTCTGGAACGTCTCGAACATGCGCTTCACGCTCCCCGCCCAGTCGCTTCCGCCGGGCATCGGCAGGGCGGGGGCGATGCTGCCCATGGGTTCGAGACACGCGCGGAAGTCGGCCATCACCTCGTCAGGGGTGAGGTGCATGCGATCTGACAGCCCGGGCATGATGATGGCGTCGAAGCCCACAAGACGCTGCAGGCGTGTCCAGACCCGCGAGCTGACGCCGTGGAACGCCAGTCTCGACATCGGCGCGATCATGTCGAAGTGGGAGAAGACCGGAACGCGCGCCTTCCGCGTCACGAGACGGCACCCGCTCAGGCCGATGGTCGCGGCGTTGAGCATGACCGCTGCGTGCCCGGAGCCGATGGCCACGGCCACCTCGTACAGCTCCACCAGGCGGTGCACCTCATCGGTGATGTTCATGAGGTACAGCTTGTTCTCGCCGGTCTCAGCGCTGGCCGCGCGCACCTTCGGATACACGCGCGCGGCGCGTGCGGCCAGCGGAGAGTAGGGGGCGTCGGCAAGCATCTCGTCGTCCTTGACGATGTCGGCGCCACCGCGCAACGCTTGATACCCGAGCTCGGCGAAGGGCTCGACGGGCATGCCGATGTTGGGCTTGATCACGCCCGCGATGATCGGACGGTCGTGCACGTCGAGAATCTCGCGGATGCCCTGTACGCCGAATCGTGGACCCTCGAAGTGCTCGAGGAAGCTGGGGGGGAGATGGATGTCTTCAAGACGCACGTGCGGGACCCCAGGCGTGAAGAACGCGCCTTCGCCGGCCACCGCGGTGAGCATGTTGGGGAGTCGCGGACCGAAGTTGAGCATGGGATGGGCGATGCGCGCCCGTGCCCGCCACCACCGCTTGTTCTTGCCCGTCACGGTGGGTGCGCTGGGGCCTTCGAGCTCGCGGGCGTCGCTCAGCTCGACGAGAAGCGCGGCGTGCTTTGGGCGATAGTCTTCGTTGACGCCGACGCGGTTCCAGAGGGCGGTGCTCTGCTCGCGGCACATGTGCACCGCCGCCTTCCACGGGTCGTCGAAGGTCTCGAACACGTAGTCGAGCAGCAGGTACCCCTCGTCGAGCAGCTTTCGGTTCGGTGCAGCGATGAAGCCGCGATCTTCTTCGTTCACCCTCGGTTCTCTCCCGTGCGCTCCAGGCTCCCGTCTCAACAGCGCTGCGGCGGGAGTTCGGTGAGGTTCGTCGCGTTGATTCGAATTCCTCGGAGGGGTCGGCGGGTGGCACGGGGAAGCCGACAGCCCATGGCGCTAGATGAGTGGGCGTTCTCCCGAGGCCTGGCGCTCAAGAGGGTCGTGCGCAACGCCTTCTCGCCTGCACAGATGCGGGCGCTGCGCCCCGCGATTCTGGGCAGCCCCTACCTGGCCGAGAACAACCTGAACTATCGTTTCTCCGGAACCCGCGGCTTCTCGGTGGTGTTTCGAATCGAGGGCGTCGATCGTGTCCGGGAGACCTTCCCCGCCTTCGCTCCCTACCTCGATCACGTGCTCGACGCGCGATGCAACGCCTTCTTCCTGAACCCGCTCGTTCTCGGGGAGGCGCCCGATGAGGGTTCCACAGGCGCACGGGTTGCGCCTCACGTCGACCGAAGCCTGCGCTCATACACGCTGCCCATGGAGCCCCCCAATCCGCACTTCGTCACGGTGCTGTACGTCGAGGTTCCCAAAGGCATGCAGGGGGGCGTGCTGCGGCTCTATCACCGGCTGCTGCCGGTGGGACGCGTGATCCCTCGGGAGGGCGATCTGGTCTGGTTCCAGGGCGGGCTGCGCCACGAGGTGACGGCCGTCCGGGTGGGGGCCGGACAGCAGCGGGTCAGCCTGGTGTGCGAGCACTACCAGCTGCCTGCCGCCCTTCTCGAGCGCATTCCCGTGTTCACCGTGCGATCGACGCGTGGGTTCGAGGGGTTTCTCGCCGCTGAGATCGAGCGCGCCGCGCGCGATGGCGGGGGAGGCAGCGGCGGCTAGAGCCGAACCGACTCCGCCGTCTTCACAAGGGTCTCGCCGTAGGTCGCCATCTGCGCGTTGGCGCAGACGGCCACCACGATGAGGTTGCTCGGTCCCCGCCCCATAGCTGTAGTCCATCGGCACGCCCTTCATCGTTCCGCTGCCATCGATGATCTCGAGGTCGAGGTCATTGACCATGCGTCGCGCGGGCTTCGCCGAACGCGCATTGCTGCACAGGCGGCGCATCTGCTTGCCCCACTCCCGCATCAGCAGGTGCCGATCGGCTCCTCTCGGCGCCACCGCGAAGCTGATCATGGCGCGCCCGTCGTTCGAGGAGGCGGTGATGGTTGCACCGTCTGCACTGGTTGTCGTCTTCCAGCCGTCGGGAACCCAGAAGCGGAAACCGCTGGGATGGCGGAAGACCCTGGCTTGCGCGGTGCGCGAGAAGGCGACCGCAGTGAGCGCCACGATGGCGGCGATCAGCCAGACCCTGGCGCGATGTGAGGCTGACATGCCAGATCTGCTTCTGGGGGCGCAGACCCGTCTCCTGTGCCGCGATCGCCGCGGCACGCAGGCCCCTTCGCGAGGCGGAGGGAGGAGAAGGCGGCGGGCACGAGAAGCCTCCCGCTCGCCGCGCGACGCCCCCCGGGCGCGCGGTGGTGGCGCCCGCGACGTCGGGCGAGTCAACCTGTGGGAGCCACGTCATGCCCAGCCCCTCTGAGAAGCGCCTCATTCGCGTGGGTCATAGCCCAGACCCGGACGACGCCTTCATGATCTACGGCTTTGCCTCTGGCGGCGTGGACTGCGGCGATCTCGTCCTCGAGCACGTTCTCGCAGACATCCAGACCCTCAACGAGTGGGCACTCGAAGGTCGTCTCGAGGTCACGGCGGTGTCGATGGGCGCCTACGCGCACATCGCCGAGCGATACGCGCTCCTCCCCAACGGCGCCAGCATCGGCGACGGCTACGGCCCCATCGTTGTGGCCCGCACGCCCGAGCTCGCGCTCGTCGGGAAGCGCATCGCTGTGCCTGGCGTGAACACGACGGCCTACCTCGTCCTGCGACTTCTCCTCGAACAATTCGAGGCGGTTCCGATGCCGTTCGATCAGATCATCGACGCTGTCACCGCGGGCGAGGTCGACGCCGGGCTCGTGATACATGAGGGGCAGCTCACCTACGCCGACGCCGGCCTCCACAAGCTCGTCGACATCGGTGCATGGTGGATGGAGCGCGAAGGGCTTCCGCTGCCCCTCGGGGTCGACTGCGTGCGGCGCGATCTGGGGCCCGAGCTGTGCAGCCGCATCGCGGGGCTGCTGGGCGCCTCCATCGCGCACGGCATGGCGCACCGCGACGAGGCCATCGAGTTTGCGCGCCAGTATGGTCGCGGCATCGACCCGGCCCGCACCCATCGGTTCGTCGAGATGTATGTGAACCACGACACGCTCGACTACGGTGAGCGCGGTCGCGAGGCCGTGCGCCGGGTTCTTCGGCGCGGCCATGAGCGCGGGTATCTCCCCGCGGTGGCGAGTGTTGATTTCATCTCCTTCCCCGAATCGGGGAAGATGGGGGCGAGGGGAGAGCGATGAGCGTTCCAACGCAGGCTGCCGAAGTGGTCGAGGTGCGTGCGCTTCGCCACGACGTGCGCGAGCTGGTGTTGCGCCCGGTCGAGCGGCAGGTGACCTTTCAGGCGGGGCAGTGGATCTCTGTTCATCTTCCGCTGGGGGGAGACAAGCCCACGGTGCGCGCCTACACCCTGGCCGAGCCCCCGACGGCTGACGGGCGCATGGTTCTCTGCTTCGATCGGGTCAAGGGAGGCGCCGCGTCGGCGTTCCTGTTCGAGGTCAGGGTGGGCGACCGTCTGGTGGTCTCCGATCCGCTGGGGAGCTTCACGATGCCGCAGGCAGACGGGCGAGGGGTGGCCATGGTCACGTGGCTGACCGGTGTGGTGCCCATGCGCTGCATGCTGCTCGACCTGGCGCGCGGCTCCGACCGCCCGCCGCCGCGCACCCTGCTGCTGTACGGGGGGCCTTCCGCCGATGCCATGCCCTACCACCAGGCGCTTCTCGAGATGGCGCGCGCCCATCCCTGGTTCTGCTACGTGCCCGTGGTTCCTCCGTCAGAGGCCACACCGCAGGAAGGCATGCAGCGCGTGCTTGAGACAATGCCCACGGCGTTCGACCAGGCCTTCGGGGGAGAGGCTGGTCCGCAGACGGTGCATCCGATGCTGGCGGGGGTGCGCGCTCTCGTGCTGCCCGCCCGTGAGTGGCTGGTCACACACCTGGGCTACGCGCAAGCCCAGGTGCAGAAAGAGCTCTACGACTGAGGCGCGGCAGCGCCGCTCAGGCGGAGAACGAGGTTCCGCACGAGCAGCTCTTGCGCGCGTTCGGATTCTCGAACTTGAACCCCCCGCCGATGAGGGCGTCAGAGTAGTCGAGCACCATGCCGCGAATGAAGATGGCGCTCTTTCGGTCGACCACCAGCTTTACGCCGTCGTGCTCGGTGACGGTGTCCTTCTCGGTGATCTGGGTGTCGAACGTGAGGGTGTAGGTGAGGCCGGCGCAGCCGCCGCCCTTTACGCCCACGCGCAGAACGATCTCATCGACCCCCTTCTTGTCGCGAAGTCGCTTGATCTCCTCGAGCGCGGCGTCAGAGAGCTGCACCGGCGGCTTCTTCGGCTCGCTGGCCGCGCTCTCGGCGCGCGGCTCGTCGCTGTTCGTGGGGTCTACAGTTGCATTGTCGGCGGACATGGGGGGACCTCCTGTGATGGATTGGCGTGTAGGGCCTCGGCCTGCGCCTGCGCGGCAGGCTGGCCCTGTGCTTTCTTGATGGGGAGAGGCATCGGCGACATCTCGCGCAGACGCATTGCGCTCTCGATGACCCGTGTTGCGGCGCGCTCGATCTCGGCCTCCGTGGTGAAGCGGCTGAGCCCGAAGCGCAGCGAGCCGTGGGCGCGCTCGTCTGGCAGCCCGAGGGCGCGCAGCACGTGCGAGGGGGCAAGGGTGGCCGAGGTGCAGGCCGAGCCGCTCGACACAGCGACGCTTCTCGAGAGGTCGGTGATGAGGGCTTCTCCGTCGACGTGCGCGATGCTGATGTTGAGGTTGTTCACGAGGCGATGGGTCATCGAGCCGTTCACCTCGACGTCGTCGAGACCGGCGACCAGCCGCTCGAGCAGCTGGTCACGCAGGGTGCGCAGGCGGGAGGGCTCGGAATCGAGCAGGGTCTGCGCCAGCGCCGCGGCAGCGCCGAACCCCACGATTCCGGGCACATCGAGGGTGCCGCTCCGCAGTCCTCGCTCGTGCCCGCCGCCATGCAGCAGCGGCGCGAGGGTCACGCGGGGGCGACGCCGTCGCACGTAGAGGGCGCCCACTCCCTTGGGACCGTGCATCTTGTGCGCGGAGAGCGACATGAGGTCTACGTTCATGGCGTTCACGTCGAGTGCGATGCGTCCCGCGGCCTGTGCCGCGTCGGTGTGGAAGAGCACCCCACGCGCACGGCAGATGGCGCCGATGTCGCGCACGGGGGCGATGACGCCGATCTCGTTGTTGGCGGTCATGACCGACACGAGAACCGTGCGGTCGGTGATGGCCTCCTCGATGCGCGCGGTCGAGACGAGCCCTTCGGAGTCGACGGGCACCAGCGTCACGCGCAAGCCGTTGTCTGAGAGATGGGCGCAGGTGTCGAGCACGGCCTTGTGCTCGGTGCTCACCGTGACGATGTGGTCGCCTTGCGCTGCGCTTGCCTTCGCGACGCCCAGTATGGCAAGATTGTCTGATTCGGTGGCCCCGCTGGTGAAGATGATCTCGCGTGGCTCCGCGCCGATGAGCGCGGCGACCTGCTCCCGGGCGATCTCGACGTGCTCCTCGGCTCGCCAGCCGAAGGCGTGGCCTCGGCTGGCCGCGTTGCCGTACGATTCGCAGAAGAACGGAAGCATGGTTTCGAGCACGCGCGGATCGACGCATGTCGTGGCGTGGTTGTCGAGATAGATCATGCTCACGAGGCTGCGACCTCCTGGCACACCAGCTCGCTGACCCGGATCTGCTCTAGGGTTGCGACGACGCGATCCTGAACCATGCGCATGGGCTCGATGATGTCACAGCTGGCGGCGATGTTGCAGCAGGTGTCGCCCGTGCAGCGCACGATGTGCAGGGGGCCTTCGATGACCCGCAGGACGTCAGCCACCGAGGTCTCGTCGAGGCGAGCGAGAAGAGCGTAGCCGCCCGCGGCGCCAGGGGTTGCTCGAACCAGCCCCTCTCGCGCAAGCCGCTGGAGGATCTTGGCCATGAGCTCCGGGGGGATGCCGTAGCGCGCAGAGATCTCGCGGGCCGTCACGAGGCGATCAGAGGAGGCACGCCACAGATGCCCGAGCGCCAGTATGGCGTAGTCGGTCTGCATCGACAGGACGAGCATGGGGTTCTCCTCTCTCGCGTGCGCGGGTCTGTGCTAAAGGCGACCGTATGAGTCGGAGATATTCTCCAGTCGGGCCTCTCGGTTCCTGTATGCCCAGCGCGGGGGCGGGGTGTTCTGGCGCCAGTTGAAGGCCACCTCCAGCAGGCGGGCGAGGATGTGTCCTGTCAGCCCCCAGATGACGTGCTTGCCGCCCGTGAAGTGGTGCACGGGGTAGTAGCGGCGGTCGCCCACCGTTCGTTCCTCGAGACGGCAGAGCGTCGGGTCGAGGAGGCGCTGGAGCGGAACGCTGAAGATCTCTGCGGTCTCGTCCGGGCTCGCGACCAGCGCGACGGGCCAGGCGATTCGTGCCACCCATGGGGTGACCTGGAACGAAGAGATGGTCGGCACGTCGTCGAGGGCCCCGAGAACCTCGACCTGCGAGGCGGGTAGTCCGATCTCCTCGTGGCTCTCGCGCAATGCCGTGGCGAGCAGGTCGTGGTCGTCATCGTGGCGTCCACCCCCCGGGAAGGAGACCTGTCCCTTGTGGTGCCCCACGGTCTCGGTGCGAAGGGTGAGCAGAACGTGCAGGTCGCCGTCAGCTTCGAACAGGGGTACGAGCACGGCGGCCGGCCGCAGGCGGGGAGGGTCGATGACGCGGCGCTCGCGCGTGGTCAGCGTGCGCCGGATCTGTTCGAACGTCTCTTTCGGTGGGAAGGCGACGGAACCGCTCTCGGCGGGTGCGTGAGGATGTGGTGGAGGGGCCGAGGGCGTAGAGGACGGAGGGATGCGGGTGCTCACGGCGCTGCCTTCTCGACGGCTGTGAAGTCCCCTTCCTGTGGGGGAAGGTCCTTGACAAGGGCCGGAGGCCCTGTGGTATAATCTGCGGGCATTCGGCTCGGTCTTGTGCTGAGCCTGCCCCATTGATTCCGACGTAGCTCAATGGCAGAGCAACCGGCTGTTAACCGGTAGGTTGTAGGTTCGAGTCCTACCGTCGGAGCCAGCAATCCAGGGCCGCCCGCAATGGCGGCCCTTTCTCTTGGTCAGACATGCCGCTTCCGCAGATTGCCCGAGACGTGCGCGC
This sequence comes from Pseudomonadota bacterium, assembly GCA_010028905.1. Classification (NCBI taxonomy): domain Bacteria; kingdom Pseudomonadati; phylum Pseudomonadota; species Pseudomonadota bacterium. The sequence goes on from RGZZ01000025.1 coordinate 11,578, forward strand.
CTGGGCGCGAACCGACGCCAATCCCCTTACCGCGGCGCTTCAAAAAGCGCGCGAAGAGGCGCGTGACATCATTGACCTGGCGGGAGCCATGGCGCATGAGAACGGTCTCGTTCCACCGCCCGAACGGCTGCGAGGGCTCGCCGACGATGCGGTATCTCGCGCACTGCGCTATCGACCGGATCCACGCGGTCAGCGTGATGCCCGGGAAGCGGTCGCGGCCTTCTACCAGCGCCGTGGACTGGCCACGCACCCCGATCAGATACTCCTGACCCCTGGCAGCAGTGTGGGCTACCTCTGCCTTCTGCGAGCGCTGTGCAACGCGGGCGACGAGGTGCTCGTCCCTCAGCCCGGGTACCCCCTGTTCGACGATCTCTGCACATTTGCGGGCGCCCGTCAGCGCTACTATCATCTGCGAGACGACGGCGGGCACTGGCGCATCGATCTGGAAGACCTGGCCTTCCAGATCACGCCCCGCACGCGCGTGGTGGCCCTCGTCTCACCGCACAACCCGCTGGGCGTCGTGCTGTCTGCGAACGAGCTTGCGGCGATTGCGTCGCTGTGCGAGAAGCACGGCATGACCCTGGTCTTCGATGAGGTCTTCTCCGAGTACATCGCTTCGCCGTTCCTGCCTCGTCCGCAGGGGGGCTGCGTCACCGTTCTGCTCAACGGACTCTCCAAGATGCTCTGGTTGCCCGGGCTGAAGGTCGGCTGGATGCGGGTGAGCGAAGGCGCCTCAGACCTGCTCGATGTGCTCGAGTACGCGGGGGATCTGCTGCTGCCCGTCTCCGAGATCGGGCAGGCCATGACGGCAGGGCTCCTCGAGACCGCTGACGGCGACGCGGCGTCTTTCGCCGTCGAGATCGCGCGTCGGCGTGACCGCGTGATCGAGGTGCTCGGCCATCCGGTGGTGCCGAGCCAGGGCGGCGTGTATGTCTGCGTTCCGGTGGACGGCGACGACGACGAGGTCGCCTTGCGGGCGCTCGAGAACGGCGTTGCAGTGCATCCTGGCCACTACTACGCGCTCGACGGGCATGTTGTCTTCACCTGTCTGGCCAACGAGTCCCGACTCGTCGAAGGGGCTCGTCGCCTTCGCGAGACACTTGCCGCGCGCTGATCGCGAGGCAGGCTTGTGCCGGCTCGGCGTCAAACCTTACGGCCATGTTCTGCATCTCTTGCGGTCATCGGAACCCGGACGAAGCCGACTTCTGCATGAAGTGCGGCGCCAAGATTCCACGCGACGCATCCGCCGACGCGGGGAATGCTGCCCACGCCGCCACCGCCGCCGCTCCTGCGGTGTCGCCCTCGTCGTCGCCAGGGCAGGGTGACGTCGCTCACGGAACCGCGCAGAAACCGCACGTTCCGCCGCTGCCAGCTGAGCAGGAGGTCTGGAGCGGCGCCATGAGCCTGAAAGGCATGCTCACGTGGGGCTGGGTGCTTGCGTTCGTGCTGCCGGTGCCCATCGTCGGGGGGGCGTTCTACATGCGCGCCCGCTTCGAAGGCCAGGCGTGGCTGCTCTCGCTCGTCTCGCTCCTGCCGCTTGCGGTCTTCGCCTGCAAGCTCATGGTTGCCCGTTCAACCCACTTCCGCCTGACCACCGAGCGAATCACGGTGGTCTCGGGCATCTTCTCTCGTACCTCGGTCGACCTGCAGCTGATACGCGTTGCCGACGTGCAGTTCTTTCAGTCGCTTCTGGGGCGCCTGCTCGATGTGGGTGACATTCGCCTTCTCACCACCGACAAGGCGGCTCCCGACCTCGTGATTCCCGGGGTCGACCAGCCGGCCGACTTCAAGGAGAAGATCTGGAACCTCGTTCGCGACAGACGTCGCAACCTGGTGCCGATGGAGCAGCTCAACCAGAGCCTGACAGCGGTGAGCGGCGAGGGCCCTGGGCTGTTCTAGTCTCGCGTCCTTGACTCCCGACGATGAAAAAGGCGAGACAGCCCGCGCGCCGGAACGCGGGCTATTCGACCAGCCCTTTTCTCATGGCGTGCGCCACGGCCTGGGCGCGGTCGTTCACCTCGAGCTTGCGGAAGATGGTGCGCAGATGCGCCTTCACCGTCTTCTCGCTGATGACCAGGGCGTCAGCGATCTCCTTGTTCGATTTTCCCTGGGCCACGTATTGCAGAACCTCGATCTCGCGTTCGGAGAGCTCGCGCAGCAGCGCCTTGTTGTTTTGCCCCGCGGCCGGCGGGCCTTCCCGCGCGAGGTGTGCGAACTCCTTGAGCACGCGGCGGGCCAGGGCGGGCTGCACCAGCGAGCCGCCCCCGTGAACGACGCGGATGGCGCGTGCCAGGTCTTCCTGTGACGAGTCCTTGAGAAGGTAGCCGGTTGCGCCGGCCTTCACGGCCTCGACCACGTATTCGTCTTCGTCATACATCGAGAGGATGATGATCTCGACATCGGGCCAGTCCTGTTTGATCAGGCGGGTGGCATCGATGCCGTTGATCCCAGGCATGTTGATGTCCATGAGCACCACGTCGGGCGCCGCCGATGCGATCATGTCGATGGCTTCACGGGCGCTGCTGGCCTTCCCCACGATGGTGAAGTCGCTGTGCAGCTCGAGCATTCGCGATGTGCCTTCGCGCACGATGGTGTGATCATCGACCACCATCAGCCGGACCTTTTCTCCGTCGACCATCTGCCTTCTCCTATCGTTGACCGTCGGACGTATCAACCGTGGTACCACCGGCCTCGACGGCTCGGGCCGGCTCTGATGCTGTTTCGAGGGCGCGCTCCCCCAGCCTTGCGAGGGCGTCGTCGACGGCGTTGAGCGCGGCCAGTTGAACCACCAGGCTCCCGTCTTCAGCGGAAGCCTCTTCCGAGGCCGAGGCTCGCGGCAGCGGGAGCTCGAAGACCACCGCGGTACCTTCGCCCTTTCGGCTCTGCACGCGCATCGAACCTCCCAGGAACGCGGTGCGCTCGCGCATGCCCTCTACCCCGTGTGATTCTCCTCGCCTGAACTTGTCAGACATCTCCTGGGCGTCGAAGCCGCAACCGTCGTCGACCACCGTTACCGAGACGTGTGTGGCGTCGGCACCCAGTCGAACCTTTACAGTTCTCGCACGGGCGTGCTTCTTGACGTTGGTGAGCGACTCCTGGACCACGCGGAAGATGGTGGTCTCCAAGGTGGATGGCAGTCGACGGGCGGGCATGTCCTTGGCGTCAAGGCTCGACTCCACCCCGTTCTCACGGGTGAAGCGCTTGAGGTAGTTCTCGATCGAGGGCACCAGCCCAAGGTCGTCGAGGGACGAGGGGCGCAGGTTGAAGATGATGGTGCGAACCTCGCGCACGCTGTCGGCAATGATGGATCGCGTGGCGGCCAGCTGCTCCTTCACCTCGTCGACGGCGCCTGCGCCCAGCAGCGCCTGGCAGACCTGGATGTTGGAGAGCATGGCCGCGAGCGACTGTGCGACGCTGTCGTGGATCTCGGAGGCGAGGCGCTTGCGCTCATCTTCCTGACCCGCCACCACCTTGCCGAGGAGCTTCTCGATGAGGGCCTGCTTCTCACGTGACGCCTGCTGCAGCCGCGTGTTCTCGATGACCATGGCGATCTGCGACGCCACACTTGTGAGAACCACGAGCTCCTCGGAGCGGAATGTGTAGCGCTCGCGGGTTCCCGTGACGAGAAGGCCGATGACCTTGTCCTTGAGGGTGAGAGGGAGGCAGGCCATGCTCGCCAGCCCTTCGTTCACGGCAGCGCCCATGAGAAGCGACGGGAAGCGTTCGTCCATCTCTGAAACGGTGAGTGCGTGCCGCAAGGTCAGCATCTCGGCCACCAGCGGGTCTGAGAGCGGAAGTCGGGCCTTCGAGTCGAAGCGGGCAGAGAGGCCGACACGCGCGACAGGCACAAAGCGCTCCTCGCGCTCTTCGTACACGAGCACCGCGCCACCGTTCAGCCCCCCGATGCGCAAGGTGAGCCGCAGGGCCTGCTCGCACACATCGGCGAGGCTCAGCGAAGCAGCCACGAGACGCGCGACGTCGTTGAGGATGGTGAGCTCGTCAACGCGATCCTTGAGCTCTCGCACCAGGTCGCGCTCCTTCACGTGACTGGCGTCTCTTGCCGCCAGCATCTCCCCCAGGAACGCCAGCGCGCGTCCTCGGAGGATCTCCGCGGAGGTTCGGCTGGCGCGGGTGCGAAGGGCGGGGTCGTCGGTGGCGCGGCTGTCTACGAAGAGGTCGATGGCAAGGTTTGCGGGAAGCGCGTCGAGACTGGCGTGAACCGGCAGGTTCAGGGCAGCCGCAAGGCCGGCCGCATCGGCGGCTGGAGGGCCTACCACCGCGACCACCTCTACCGAGGGCACGCCCATCAGGTTCTGCAGCAGATGGGCCGCATCTTCACCGCCATCGATGAGCGCCACGCGGATCGTTCCGGAGGGCTCAGGGAGAGGAGGGTCGGCGGCAACAGGCTTCTCACCGACGAGATCGTTCACCACTTCGAGGAGCAGGGCCGGGTTGAACGGTTTGGGGATGTAGGAAGCGACCTCTTCCACGAGCTCGCGCTCCCGACGGTCCCGGATCGATGACCCGGTCATGATCACCACGGGGATGTGAACCGTCGACGCATCGGCCTTGAGGGCGCCCAGCACCTGCCAGCCGTCCATGCTCGACCCCATCATCACATCGAGGAGAATGAGGTCTGGACGCTCTCGTCGCGCCAGCTCGAGCGCTTCTTCCCCGCTGTGGGCCGAGATGGTAGCGTACTGCTCGAACTGGAGATTCACTTCCACCAGACGCACGATGTCGGGATTGTCGTCCGCGACGAGTATGCGTCCTCTCGACACGGCTAGAGCTCGCTCTTGAGCTTCTCTGCCGAGGCCAGCGACTCCAGGCGCATGAGACCCAGATTTGCTTTCTTGCGCGCCAGCACCATCAGGAAGACCTCGCCGTTCACGGGAGAGAGCATCACATTGGCGCTTCCTATCTCGACAAGGACGCTGTCGACGGCGCCCTTGTCGCTGCGCTCGGCGGTACTCTCCGCCGCGGAGAGGATCTCGGAGGCCGAGACGGCCAGCGTGTCTGCATCGACACCGTCGAGACGGCCGTTCTGCTCGATGACGAGGCCGTCGCGGCTCACCACGAGACTGGCTTCGATGCCGGGGGTGTTGCCCAGGGCCTGGAGAATCGTGTCCATTGGGGGTTCCTCCTGTTATTGAAAGACCGAGATGAGCATGTTGGCGGCGCCCTGGAGGCGCGACAGCCAGACCTCACGCGGGGTGTTTGGATCGATGAGGGTGATGAGAACCCCTTCCTTGTCGAGGGGCACGAGAGAGTAGAGCGCTGTGCTGGTGCGGATGGTCATCTGCCGGACCGGATAGAGCGACAGGCGCTTGAAGTTCTTCTCGTTGTCCACCAGAACGGGGCTGAGCAGGGCGGAGAGCACGTCGGCGGGCACAGACTCGTCGTCGAGGGCATAGTCGATGGCCAGGCCGTCTCTGCTGCTGACGATTGCGCCTCGAACGCCTTCGACGACCGTGAGGTCATCGAGCACCTTCTTGAGGAGGGCCTCACGAAGCAGCATCTCGTCTGGAAGGGTGCCCGCCAGCTCCGCTTCGAGCTCACGCGGGGGGCGCGCCTCACGAACCAGCAGCACAGCGTGCGACCCGGTGGGCCGGATGTGCAACCGATCAGCCATGCTCTCGATCACGATGCGGGTGGCGCGACCGAGATCGAGCTCTTCGAGGCTTCTCTGAACGAAATCGTGGATCTCGAGGGTCAGGGGGGCCATCTGATCAGCGGGGAGCTCGCCGTCGAGCATCTCGGCAAGGATGAGGCCTTCCGGCGACACGAGGGCCGAGGAGTGGTTGGGGAGGTGGCTGATCTCGGTGAGAAGGGCTTCGACGGCTTCCGCTCTGCCGCTCACGCCGTGTGCCTGCAGATCGTCGACGACCTTGCGAAGGGTCTGGTCACGTCTCTCGTCATTCAAGGCACGTTCGGAGATGCCGCCCATGTCGCCCATGTCGCCCATGTCGATCACTTCCTGGATCTCCAGGATGGGCTGATCCGGGAGCATCTCCTCGTGAACCATGACGAGTGAGACGTCTTCGAGTGGCGTCAGGTCGAGCTCAAGACCCTGGGGAGGCATGGTCTCGGCGCCCTGGTCGGGGATGGGCTCGACGCCCGTAACCCCTGTGGCCTCGCCGTAGGCAGGCGTCGGGCGCGAATCGGATGGGGCACCTTCCGCCGAGGAGAGCATCTCTTCGGCGGGGCGCGTGGTCTCGTGCGAAGTGAACGGGGTCTCGGATCCGTGGGTGGCCGTGCCTGTCTGCATCGGGGCGGCAGCTTCCTCGGCCACCTCCTTTCCGAACAGGAACTCGTAGACAAGGGCCTCCACGTCAACGCGGGTCTGCGGTTCGAGCTCGCGCAGGACGTGGCACATGCGCTCTTTCTGCTTGCGCGAGATCACGTCGCGGATGCGCGGCTCGAGCTGATCGAGCGACTCGATCAGGGTGACGTTCCGGTGCTCGCCAGACGAGTCGAGGTACTTGCGCGCGTCAGATGGAATGGGGGCGGTCGTCACGTAGAACGCGGCGTCGGGCCTGTAGTAGCGGACGCGTGACAGGAAGCGGTAGACGTCATCGAGGCGCACCCCTTCCTCGCGCATCTCGAACATGAGCAGAAAGCCGTCTTGACTCGCGAACAGGTTGCTCACCCGGGCTGTAGCCTCGCCTTTGATGGCTACCTGGCTGTCTACAGGCACGCCCAGCTCGGTGAGCGTCTGCGACATGAGCAGCGAGAGCCAGTGGTTCGGGCGCGTCATGAGCGCGCCCTCCGTCGTGCATGAGAGCAGCTGGTCGATGCGCTCCTCGGCCATGGGGCGCCCGCAAGAGAAGCACTTGAATCCGCGTCGGGTGGCTTCTTCGATCTCGGTGTAGCTCTGTACGCGACTGATCTGGTTGCCCTGCTCGCGGCAGAAGACCACGAAGTCCTTCTGCACCAGACCCAGGGCTTCCAGCAGCTGCACCTCCTGCCCGACCTCCATGACCGACGTGCCATCGGTAGCGAGGTTCTCGAGGAGCGTGTTGCGGTTGCACGCGATGGAGCCCAGGATGCGGCGGCGTGAAGGGCTGCCAAGGGCCCGCGCCGCATCGAGCTGCGCGCGCCCCGGATTCAGCGCGTGCCCTTCTTCGCGCACCATGCGAAGACGCTCCTGAGGGTCATCGCAAGGCCCCCAGGTCGCCTGACGCGTGTCTGCCTTGCTGGGCCACACCGCTTCGCGGATGCGCTCGCAGAACCCCTGAAAGGTCTGCGCCCCTTCGGGTCTATCGAGCAGGCAGCCCGCTTCGATGAACTGCCGATTCGGATCGACGCGGTAGTACAGCATCGAGTCGCTGCCGGTGAGGTACACCTCGCCGAGAACGGCTTCACCTGAGTCCTTGAACCCGAGAGAGAGCGCCTTCCAGAACCCGGACTTCACCTCGTGGATGAGGCCCGGAAAATCGTTGCGCAGCTCTTCGTGGATGTGCATCTCCGCGGCTCTCGGAACCGGAACGCGCAGACGCTCGCGCTTGATGACCATTCCCGTGATGTCTCCTCTACATGCTCACAGCGATGGGCGGCGCGGGGTCAGCCTGTCGGCCGCCCCAACCGCAGGTCGGGCTCACGACTCGATGGGCGCACCCAGTCGTTCGAGCTCGTTGCGAATCTTGACCTTGAACGCGTCGTTGCTCTTCGCGCTCGCGACCTTGTAGGCTGTCTGAAGCTGCTTGATCGCGGCGTCACGCAGGCGCTTTCGCTCGTAGGCGAGCGCGAGGTTGCAGTGGGCGTTCAGATCGCTCGGGTCGATCTCGAGGGTCTTGCGATAGGCTTCGACGACCTTGTCGAGCTTGCCCGCCTTCGCATAGGCCACGCCGAGGTTGTAGTAGATCTTCGAATCGTTCGGGCTGATCGTGAGCGCTTTCTGGTACTCCTCGATGGCGGCATCGAGCTTGTTGGCCGCGGCGTACGCGATGCCCAGATGGCTGTGCGCCTCTCCCAGCAGCGGGTCGAGGCTCACCGCCTTCTTCAGCGACTTGATGGCCGGCTCCACCCGCTTGAGGCGGTAGTAGACGAGGCCGAGCTTGCTGAACGAGAGCGCGTCGCGCGGGTTGAGCTCGACGGCGCGCTCGTAGGCCTCGACGGCGTCTTCCCACTGGCCCTTCTGTGAGTAGATGAGCCCCATGTCGGCGAAGGGCCGCGCCCACCCGGGGGCATGCTGCGCCGCCAGCTTGAAGGCGTCGAGGGCGCCATCGGGGTTGCGCTTTCGCAGCTGCACGCTGCCCATGCCGATGTGGGCGTCTGCGCAGGTCTCGTCCATCAGGAGGGCCTTCTTGTAGGTCTGCGTGGCCAGCTCCAGCTTCTGCTGCTGCAGGTAGACGTCTCCCAGGAGGCTGAGGGTCTGTGGGCTCGGCTTGAGCTGGTTCGCACGTTCGAAGGCCTTGATGGCCAGGTCGTAGTCACCTCGACGTGCATACGCCTTGCCGATGGTCTCCTGCTGGTCGGGCTGGGTCGGGTCGAGGTCGAGGGCGCGCTGGAACTCCTCGATAGCCAGATCGATCTCGTCCTTCTGCTGGTAGAAGCGTCCGAGCTCGACATGGCACTCCACGAAATCCGGGTACTCCTCGAGGATGCGCTTGAGATCGTCTTCCACCGCCTCGAGCTCGCCGAGGGTGGCCAGGCACACGGCCTTCTGGAAGCGATGCTCGAGGTTGGCTGGCTCGAGGCTGCGGGCCTCCTGGAACTCCTGGAGGGCCAGCTCGGGCTTCTGCTGGCGCTTGTAGAGCAGGCCGAGCTGATGGTGGATGCTCGCCAGCATGCTTTCCGGCGATGTGGCGATGGCGCGCTTGAACTCGGTCTCTGCCTGGGCGTTCTGATCGAGCTTGGCGTTCAGCAGGCCCAGCATGAAGCCGAGGTCTTCCGCGGCGTGCTTCTCATCGGCCGCGCGGCGCAGTGCGTCGAGCGCCTCGCGGTAGCGGCCCAGCGGATAGAGGGCCTGTCCGAGATGGTAGTGGATGGCGGCGTGCTCGACCCGTGGGGCCAGACGCACCGCGGCCTCGAATGACGCTGACGCGGCGCTGAAGTGCCCCAGCTCGAACGATGCACGGGCGAGCCAGAAGTGGTAGCTCCAGACGTCGCTCACCCGCTCGATGGCGTTCTTGTAGCGCTCCACGGCCTGCGTGGTGCGGCCGTCGTCGTGGTAGGCGCGGCCGAGGTAGTAGTGGGCGTCGCCGTTGCTGCCGTCATGTTGGAGCGAGGTCTGGAGCTCACTGATGGCCTCGGGCAGGTTGCCGTTGCGGTAGTGCAGCAGCCCCAGCACGTACCGCAGGTCGGCCCGCTCAGGCGCCAGCGCCAGGGCGTCAACGTAGCACTCGATGGCCTGGGCGAGATCGCCCTTCTCTCGCCACGCCTCTGCGAGGCGCTGCACGTAGGTCAGCTCTTGCGGGCGGAGCTCGACGGCCGACTCGAGGCGCTCGAGCGCCGCGTCGACCTGGCCCATGCGCAGAAGGGCGTCGCCTGCGTGGAAGCTGTACTCGGGTTCGTCCGGACTGGCGTCTGCGGCGAGCTGGAACTGCTGCAAGGCGCGATCGAACTGACCCAGGCGAACGCAGCTGCGCCCCAGCTCGAAGTGGGCGTTCGGCTGATACGGGTTGATCTGCAGGCAGCGCTGGAAGGACTCGGCGGCCAGGTTCCACTGCTCGACCTGCTGGTATGCCTGCCCCATCTCGAACCAGGGGGCGTGCTGGTTGGCGTTGATGGCGGTGGAGCGGCGGTACTCCTGAATCGCCAGATCGACCTGGCTGGTGCGTGCGTACGCGCGTCCCAGCGCGTGGTAGACGAACGGGTTCTGCGAGTTGAGCGCGATGGCCTTGCGGTACGCGTCGATGGCTTCGCGGTACTGCTTCATGCCGAAGAAGGCCTGACCCATCCAGTAGTAGAGCTGGCTCTGCTCTGGCCGCAGCTGGAGCGCTTTCTGGTACTGGCTCACCGCGAGATCGAGCTTGTCGAGCTCGGCGTAGGCGTTGCCCAGGTTGGCGTAGATGAGCGGGTTCCCGCCGTCGAGGGTGAGCGCCTTCTGATAGCGCTTCACGGCCAGATCGAGACGGCCCAGGCGCGCGTACGAGATGCCCAGCTGGAAGTGGGCCTCGGCCATGTTCTGGTCGAGCTCGATGGCCTTCTGGTACTCCTTGTTGGCTGACGTGAAGTTGCCGAGGCGACTGTAGACCTTGCCCAGCTCGAAGTGCGACTTCGGATTGCCCTCTTCGAGGTGGATGGCGCTCTGGAACTCGTTCATCGCGAGGCCGAGCCGCCCGCCCTGTGCGTAGGCGAGGCCGAGGTTGTGATGCACGTGCGCGTCGTTGGGGTCGAGGTCGATGGCCTTCAGGAACTCCTGGATGGCGTACTCGATGCGCTGCACCGCGACGTAGGCGAGCCCCAGGTTGTTGTGGGTGTAGGGGTCGTTGGGGTCGAGCCGGATGGACTCCTGATACTCGCGGATGGCGTCATCGCTGCGTCCGGCCTTCATGTACGAGCGCGCGAGGTTGTAGTGAAAGTAGGGGTCGCTCGGAGAGAGCTTGATTGCGACCTCGAAGTGGTGGATGGCGTCTTCGCCCTGGTTGAGCGAAGCGTAGGCCAGACCGAGGTTGTACCACGCCTGCGCGTGGCCCTCGTCGAAGTGCACCGCCTTGCGGTACTCCTCGACCGACTCGTTGACCTTGCCGAGCCGCGAGAGCGCGACTCCGAGATTGAAGTGCCCCTCCGCGTGGGTGGGGTTCAGCTCGATGACCCGCTGGAACTCGTCGACCGCCTGCTCGTGCTTGCCCTGGCGGGCGAGCACCTGCCCGAGGTTGAATCGCGCCTCGAGGTTGTTCGGATCCTGCGCCACCAGCTTGTGGTAGTCGTCGGTGCCCTGGAGGCGCTCGAGCTCTTGCTGGATGCGACGCTCGCCCATGCTGTCGTGCTGGTTCTGCACGATCTTGAGGGCCATCTGCAGCTCGGTGACGGCCTTGTCCTTGAGCCCCTTGCGCTCGTACGCAAGACCGAGGTTGTAGTGGGCCTGGCGGAAGTTGGGAGCGAGGGCGACGACCTCCTGCCACTCCTTGATCGCCAAGTCGTAGTTTCCCTGGCGCGAGTAGACCGTGCCCAGGTCGAAGTGGGCTTGGGTGTGCTCCGGGTTCAGCATGAGCACACGCTGGAACTCCTGCAGCGCCTGCTCGAGCTTGTTCTGCAAGAGATACTGCGAACCGAGGTGGTGATGGTAGGCAACCTCGTCGACCGGGTTCATCATCTTGTCCACCGCGTCACTCCTTGCCTTGAATCGATGCTCGCGGGAGCACCTTCCGCAGCCGCCCCCGCCTCGGCTGAAGAAATCGACGTCGAGCGACCGCCCGAGCGGTCTGTCTCTCACCTGGCTCGGTGGGGCGCTTTCAGCGGCCGCTGAGCCGAGGGGGCAACGCGATCCCGGGCCGGTCTCCGCGTCCGGGGCCGCGCCTGCCCACGGAGACGCCCGAAATGGCGCAATCCTGCGATGTTCTGCGGGTTTGACACCGCTTCGCGCATCTCCTCCCAGGACGCGTCTCGTGCCCTGCCACGGAACAGGCCGTCGCGGCTTCGCGACAGACGCAATGGTTGCAACGGCGCACTTGACACGGTTCTCGAACTGGTGTACCATTCGTCGGCGCTCGCCGTGCCGGATCGCTCACGCAAGACAGCGGTTCCGCCCACGCCGAGAAACCGGGATCCGATGTGCACGACGTCCGCCGCCAGAGCCGCAGTCAATGGGTCGCGCTGAACCCGCGTCCCGTCTCAGGAGGAACAACCGGATGAATCGATACAGGATGGGCATCTCTGCAGCGGTGCTGTATGCCATCCTGGTGGGCTGCACACCCGTGGTGGCGCAGCAGGCGGGGGTATACTCGGTGTATGTCAACGGCGTCGTCGTGAGCGGTGCCCACCCCGTGCTGCGCGACGGTGTCGCCTACCTGCCCGCAAACGCGCTGGCCCAGGCGCTGGGGG
>RGZZ01000026.1 GCA_010028905.1 Pseudomonadota bacterium
CGACATCTCTTCGAGCTTTGACAGTGCAGCCTGCGTCGCATTGCCGGCGGCTCGAATGATCTCGTTCGCCCCTGACACGGTCGATAGCAAGGCGGTCTTGTAGGCGGTCACCGCAAGGGCGTGCCTGCCGAGCGCCTCACGAACACGCCCGAGACGGTACTGACCCACCGCCGATCCGGCCTCGACGGCGACCCAGGCGAGATAGTTTCGTTCGGCCGATGCCAGATCGCCAGCCCGCTCGTCGAGCACGCCCAGGTAGAAGGGGATGTCGCTGGGCCGCTTGCCTGTGGCACTCGCCGCGGCCTGGAACCCATCACGGGCCGCCTTCAGGTCATTTGCGGCGAGCGCTTCCCGCGCCTCGCGGTAGAGCGCGGGTGCCGTCTTCTCGAGGGCGGTCTCGACCTGAACCGTCTGACCTTCCGCCACGGTCACCGATGTGACGAAGGGAACAAAATCCTCGCCTGCCGAAATGCGTACCTCGTGGGTGCCGGGGATGACACGGGCATGCAGCGGCACCTTGCCGACCATGGTGTGATCGATGAAGATCAGCGCGCTGTCCGGTGAAGCCGTTATGGTGATCGTGCCTGTCGCGGCCTGCGCCGCGGCTGCCATCACCTGCAGAAGGAACAGGAAGACACCGATCGAGAGACGTCGCAGCATCATGGGCGGTCCGCTTCTCCTGCCGGTGCGGCCTTCCTGCCTTCCCCGCCAAGCCCACGGAAGGCGGGGGAACGTGAGTCTGGGTGCCATATCTTCCTTGTGCTATGATTGGAGCGAATGAAAGAGCCTCTCGCGCCAGGCGTCAGGATACGGGACACGTACGAGATCGTTCGCCAGATGAATGCGACCGAGCTTGTGACCTCGTACCTGACGCGTGCCAGCAACAACGTCTATTATGTGCTGCGTGATCTGCACCCGCCCGTCGAGGGACGTCAGACCGAACGTGTAGCGGCGCAGGTGCTGCGAGAGGCGCAGGCGCTCGGCCGGCTGCAGTTCCAGGGGCTGCCCGTGATTGTCGATGCCTTCGGCTGGGACGGGAGAGCCTTCATCGCGCGCGAGTACAGCAACGAGCCGACGCTGGTCGAGGTGCTCGAGAACATGCGCGGCCTCGCGCCGGAGAACCAGGTGCGTGGCTGGTTCGGCCAGCTTCTCGACATCTTTGGATACCTGCATGCCCAGCAGCCTCCGCACCTCTTTCGCGGGCTGAGCCCGGAGATGATCGGATTGTCGAAGATGGGGCGCATCCACATCCAAGACTATCCCGACGCGTTCTTCCTTCCCGCCGAGATGCAGTACAAGTATGCGCGGCGCACGGCTCCCGGGTACGTCTCGCCAGAGCAGGAGCGCGGAGAGCCGCTCACGCCTGCGTCCGATGTCTACAATCTCGGGCAGGTCTTCTACTACATGCTCACGCGCAAGGATCCGTCCATCTATCCCTACAGCCGCAACGCCATGGCCATCGCTCGGCCAGATGCCACCGGTGTCTTGCTGGCATTGCTCGATTCGGCCACGGCCAAGAACCCCAACGATCGCTTCAAGAACGTGACCGATCTGCAGCAGCATCTGCTGGGTGGCATGGGGAAGACCAAGAGCAGCAAGGACATCGGCTTTACCCTCGACACGCGCGAGATCGTTCTCGAGAACGTCAAGCGCGGTGACATCATTCGTCGCAAGTTCATCATCACGAGCAAGAGCGGGCGTGAGATCTACGGCAAGGTGCGCACCGACCACGACTGGATTCGCTTCAAGTTCGACGTGTTCCGAGGGAGCACGGTGACGCTCGACTTCTCGATCAACAGCTATGACTTCGTGAATGGCGAGACCTATCGCGCTGTGATCCAGCTCGACACCGACGCAGGGGTCGATGAGGTCGATGTGGTGGTCTCGACGCCAAAGACCATCGGCTCGATGCTGTCGAAGGGGTTCAAGTCGATCTTCGGCAAGCCGAAGCCGGAAGAGACGCCAGAAGCCCCTGGAGAAGCCGATTTCTGATCGATCGCACGTCGATCTGGTGCTGACCGGCGCGACAGGGCGACTCGGACCCTACCTGATTGCGCAGGCCGAGCGCGTGGGGCTTCGTGTCGAGGCGTGGTGTCGTTCTCCGCATGCGAACCCGAACGAGAGCCGGGCGGTTTCGGTTGACGTGAGCGACCGGGCAGCGCTCGAGGCGCGAATCGATCTGGTGCGCCCTCGTGCCGTGCTGCACGCGGCGGCCATCTCCGAGGTTGCGCTCTGTCACGCAGACCCCGCCCTCGCGGAGCGCGTGAACCACGAGGCCGCCCGTCAGGTGGCCGATGTCTGCGCGGCGCGCGCGATACGACTGGTCTCGGTTTCCACCGACATGGTCTTCGACGGCGAGCGGGCTCCCTACGCGGAAGGCGACGCGCCCGAGCCAGCCTGCGTCTATGGGGCGACGAAGCGTCGGGGAGAGGTCGCCGTGCTGCGTCACCCCGGTCACCTGGTGGCTCGGCTGGCACTGATGTACGGGCCGCGGCTCGGCGCGCGCGCGTCGTTCTTTGACACCCTGGTCACGCATCTGCGTGAGGGACGTGCGCTGCGCCTGTTCGATGACGAGTGGCGTGGCATGCTCTCCATGCGCGCGGCGTCTCAGGCGCTCGTCGAGCTGACGCAGATCGCCTGTGAGGGTGTGGTGCACCTCGCGGGAGAGCGCATGTCGCGCTACGATCTCGGCCTGCGCACCGCCGAGGCCCTCGGGCTTCCGGCCGCGTGTCTTTCGCCCGGATCGCGGTCAGAGCACACGGGTCCTGAACCGCGTCAGCGCGATCTCACCCTCTCGTGCGCGCGCCTGCGCCAGATTCTCCCCACGTGGTCTGCGGGAGATTTCTCCCACGAGGTCGAGCGCATGCTCGAGCAGGCGGGTCACGTCTCTTGAAGTGAGACCGCAGGCGCCTCCCTCAGGGGCGATGTATCGATTGCAGCGGGGTGAACACATCCTTGCGGAAGCCTCGGCAGCGCGCGACGTAGAAGGTGCGCGCCTCGATACCGCCTCCGTGGGCAACGATGGCGGGGGCGAGCGAGACCTCCTCGAACGCCTCTCGCAGGTTTGACCAGACGTCTTCCCGGCTGTCGATGGGCGAGGTATCGATATAGATGGCGTCTCTGCCCAGCAGGGACGGGAAATCATCCCAGTGGTCGTACTGCGCTCCGATGCGGGTGCCCATGATGACGTGGAACGGCTGGCCGGAGTAGAACCACAGGGTGCTCGAGAGTGCGTAGCTCGTGGTGATGAGAAACGGGCTGGGGGTCTCGGCGGCGAGGTCTCGCACCTTCTCGCCCATCTCGGGGAATCCGAGGATCTCGGTGATCTCACCGGTCTTCAGGGGGCGACCATGGTTCACGCCGCTCAGCTGGGCGCCTTCGCTCACGGCCGAGACGAGCCGGGCGGGGGCCAGCGCGAAGATGTACACCAGACCGCTCACGGCAAGCGCCAGGGCCGCACCCACCAGGGCTGAGACCTGTCGTCTGCGGGGGGCTTGAACCGCCACATCGGTGCCGAAGGCAGAGAAGGCGGCCAGGGTTCCCGCCGCGGTCCAGTGCAGGCCCACCTTGGTCACCAGGCTGGCGGCGAGGAAGACCAGATGGAGCGGTGCGGCCATGCAGACGATGAAGAGCGCCCCTGCGTCTCCGCGCAGCCCTCTCCGCGTGGCGCGAGCGATGGCTGCGATCAGCATGACGTAGAGCACGGGGCTCACGGCGACAGACGAGAGCAGCACGAACTTCAGGGTCTGTGGGCTGCGTCTGGCGCTGCTCGAGCCCAGGCGTGTCGAGAACTGGTACACCACGGATTCAAAGCCGTGCGTGACGTTCCAGTACAGGAAGGGGCTCGCCACGGCGAGCGCCATCACGATGGCGACGTATGGGCCCGCACATCGCAGATGCTGACGTCGCGCAGGCTGCACGACGAGGTAGACCAGGAGGGCCGGAATCAGATAGAGCCCGATGAGCTTGCTCAGGAAGGCGAGTCCCGCGCAGACGCCGGTGGCGGTCCACCAGCCGAGGGAAGGGCCCGGCGCTTCCGTCGCGCGCCACGCGCACACGAAGAATGCCGCTGATGCCGCAATGAGGGGAGAGTCTGGGAACACGCCCATCCCGGCAAGCGTGAAGAGGGGAACCATCAGAGGGAGCAGGCCGGCCCACCACGCGCTGGCTCGTGTGCCTCCCAGCATCCACCCGAGTGCGAACGAGAGACAGGCCGTCGCGCTGCCCAGCAGCACGAAGGGCAGGCGAACCGCGAGGGTGGAGGTTCCCAGGAGGCCTGTGAAGACGGCGATGATCCAGGCCACCATCGGGGGATGGTCGTGGTAGCCCAGGGCCAGGTGCCGGGTCCAGGTCCAGTAGTAGGCTTCGTCGCCCGAGAGCGGGATGGTGGCGGCTGCCGCGAGGCGCAGCAGGGTCACCCCCGCGACGGCGAGGCTGAAGGCCTTCCAGGGAGCGCTGCCCGGCTGGGGTGCGTCTGGCGGGGGCGTGATCTCGACCATGCCGCGGGATTCGTGCCGCTGTCGGGGGCTCCTCCCCTGTGCAGATCGAGGGAACTGGCGCCCGGACAGCGAAAGACGTGATGAGCAGTCGAGGAGGACAGCCATGAGCCGTCATCGATCTGGCAAGTCGAACAAGGGGAGATCGCCGAAGGGCGAGCCTGCCGAGAAGTACGGCGAAGAGGGGGCCTCCGAAGAGCCCTCCTGGCTCAGCCGCGCCGCGCAGGCCTACGAGCAGCGTCAGCAGGGGTATGCCTCGCTCATCGCCGGGGCCCGCGAAGCGGTTCAGAGAGAGAAGGACGAGCTCTCGACCATGCTGGCCAAAGACGAGCCTGAAGAGGCCGAGGCAGCGCCCCCTCTCACCATCTTCGGTGACGCGCAGCGCGCCTACCAGGAGCGCCAGAAGTCTTTGGGCGCCATGTTCGATGACGCCATCAAGTCGCGTCAGCAGGAGCGCGACGCCCTCACCCAGATGTTCGGCTCACGTCCGGGCAAGAAGCCGCCGCGTCGCTGACGCCTGTTCTCCCCTAGCGTGTAGGGAAGGTCTCGTATCCTGGGGGGGCTGACTGGCGCTCCGGTGCGTTCAGCGGGTTTGGTGGGGTTGCGACACCCCCGCCTGGCTGAGAGTTGTAGCCGGGTGGGGCTTGCGTGTTCTGGCCCTGTCCGGCCATGCCAGGCTGTCCCGCAGGAGGCTGCGGGGCCGCGCCGGGCCCCTGCTGGTTTCCGCCGGGAGGCGGTCCCTGCTGGTTCGACCCTTGCGGCGCCTGAGCGCCCGCGCCAGGAGCACCACCTTTCGCGTAGACGGGAGCTTCGAGCTTCGGCCCCTGCTGACCTTGTGCCGCGGGAGCGCCAGGGGCGCCCGCGGCGGGTCCGCCGGGAACACCTCCAGGAGGTCCCTGGGGGGCACCCATGGGGGGGCGTTGCTGGTTCATCACGGGAACCTGGCCCGGCGGATAGGTGGGAGGATTGACGACGGTCGTCGTTCTCATCTGACCTCCAGGGTAGGGCATCGGCATGCCAGCCCTGCCGGGTGCGGCTCCAGGGGGGCCTCCAGGACCAGGGCCGGCCATGCCCGGCATCGGCTGTCCTGGCATGCCCGGCATCGGGCGCTGGGGCATGCCGGGCATCGCGCCGGGCATCGCGCCGGGCATCCCGGCGGGCGGCATGGGCGCCGTCATCTGGCCAGGGGTCATGCGGCCCCCTCCCTTGGCAGGGGCTGCGGCCGCAGCCTGTCCCTTGGGCATGAGGTCGCTCCCCGGTGTGTAGGCGAGGTTCCAGACCTCCCAGTCGTCGCCTTTGGCCGTGTCGAACGGCTCGGGGGGGAAGACCTTGTCGTCGTTCACCTTCACGGCCTGGCCCTGGGAGATCGTGATCTTGTCGCTGTCCTTGGTCTGACCCGTGAGCTCGACGCTCCCCTTGAAGACCCGAACGGTGGTCACGGCGTAGGCCTTTTCATCGACCAGCTGCGAGACCTCGAAGACCGCATCGCCGGCTCCTTTCACCGCGGCTTTCTTCGAGGTGATGACGAACTCGGTGGAGGGCGTGGAGACCGCCCACACGCGGCCTCCGACGAGGTTGAGCTTGACGCGCTGCGTGGTCTGCGACTTGCGCAGGTCATCGATGCCCGCCTGGGCATTGTCTGAGAAGCGGAGCGACGCCCCCCCCTCTCCCAGTGTGATCACGTTGCGCAAGGTGGCGCCGAAGACCAGGAGATCGCGTGAAGCGACCTCGCTGGGCAGCGTCACCGTTGCGAACTCACTCGACTCGAGGGTCTTGCGCTGGGTGCCATCACCGCAGATGAGCTGCGCCTTGAAGGGCTCTCCGGCGTCGGCCGCGTTCGGCGCGGGCGCGGGCGATCGGAACATCGCCACGAGAACCAGGAGGGCGAACACGACCCCCACTGCGATAAGGGCTTTCATCGCGCCCGGTGAGACCGGGGTTGCGGGCTCGCTCGGGCCTCGCTGCCGCCCGGGGGGACCTTTTGGGGGGACCGGCATCATCATCTGCTGCGGGATGGGCTTGCGGCGAGGAGGGGGCTTCATGGCCATGCGCTTGCCTTTCATTCGAGAGGGTTCACGTCGAGGGTTCTCTGACGGCCGGCTCGGGTGCACTGCGGGCCGGTGCAATATAGCAGATGCACCCTGCATCGACAACGATGCCGGGACACCTGAACGAGATTGTCGCCTTTGGACGAGGGTTCTTCCGTGGGGTGAGATTGTTGACAGATCTGCGAGAGCCGGCAACCAGATGTTCACATCGGCAACATGTCGGCAACATGGGTAACAAAGATTTAACGTTCGCGCCTATGGCGTTCCGGTTCGCGATGGAGTAGAGTATGCCCGAGCCGGCGGCCGGTTTGAAGCGCCGCGACGCGCTCTGCTCGGGGCGTCTGACAAGAGACGCCGAACACTGATGGGGGCAAGAGCCGTGACACGCATGAGTGCAGCAAAGACAGAGTTGAATCCAAATCGTTCCATGAGTCCCCCCTCGGTGCTTGCAGACGAGCAGGTCTGGGCAAAGGTCGACATGATGCGTCGCCTCGAGCAGTCTCTCGAGCACCTCGAGGGGTTGCAGAAACGCTTTCGCCACACGCGTTCCGCTGTGGCGGTCAGCCCCGTCGCCGCCCCTCCTGAAACGGAGGAGGGTGCCAGCGCAGCGGTGCAGGGACCGCTTGAAGCGGCTGAGTGTCAGCGCATCCTCGAGGCCTGTGACGCACTCGAAGCGCTCATGCAGGGCTGGCAGCGCTCGCGCGATCAGGCCGAGAGCGAGCTCACCCCGACCCGCTAGGGCACGCTGCCCTCGGGCGATCGATGGCCTCGCCTGCTCAGCGCTTCTTGAACACGAACACGTATTCGTGCTTGAAGATGTAGAAGCCGCCGGCCAGGGCGCGATAGCGCCACAGCTCTTTCTGCTGTCGCTTTCCTGCCGTGTCCTCGAAGTTCTTCACGACGATGCTCTTGAGCCGGAAGCCTTGCTCGAGCACGCGGTTCATCGACAGGAATCCCAGGGGGATCCACTCGCCGGCCGCGTACTTGTCTCCGATCACCAGCGACAGGTAGCGCCCTCGGTCGAGATGGCGCGTGGTGTTGGCCACCACCTGGCTGAACTGATCGAGGAAGCTGTCGACAGAAACGGTGTTGCTCAGGTCGCGGGGGTCGTCGCTGAAGCGGATGATGTCGAAGTAGGGCGGGTGCATCATGACGAGCTGCACACTTTCGCGCCCGTTTCTTGCCAGGAGGGCTCCCACGTCTGCGGTGCCGCTGTCGCCCTGCATGATGTCGAGGCAGACACCGTGCGGATTGGGTTCGCTGTCGATGCGTCGTCGCGCCAGGTCGATGACGGAGGGCTGCAGCTC
The DNA here is from genome assembly GCA_010028905.1 of Pseudomonadota bacterium. Lineage (NCBI taxonomy): Bacteria > Pseudomonadati > Pseudomonadota > Pseudomonadota bacterium. Next base: position 7,852 of record RGZZ01000026.1, read on the forward strand.
GAGTCCGAATCCGTGGCGTCCGAGTCGCTGGCACTCGATGAGCGTGGTGCCTGAGCCGGTGAACGGATCGAGAACGCTCTCCCCCAGCTTTGTGTACCTGCGCATCATCTGATGGGGGATCTGGGGGACGAAGTTTCCCCAGTAGTCAGCGGCGTGCGAGCCACTGCTGTCGCGCTTGCGCATCAGCCAGAGGCTGTCGGTGAGGATGTCGCTGTATTCCTTCCAGCGATTCAGGTTGATGTCGTTGATCTTTCCGGTGCGGATCTCGGTCATGCCGCGCTCGAAGCGCTGGAGGTAGTAGCGCGCGCGCTCCAGCGTCTGGGAGGCGGCGATCTGGTCGAGCTCCTCGATGAGGTGCTGCTCCGCGTCCCTCTCCCCCGTGCGAGAGATCTGGCGGCGAACCCCCTCGATGCAGTGGCGCAGGGCGATGAGCGATCGCTGCTTCTTCAGGTCGCGGATGGCATCGAGGAGAGGCGTGGAGTCGTTCATGGGGGTCTCTTTCGAGGAGTTGCACCACCCATTATCTGATGAATCTGAAAGATATTCAAGCAGGAGGTTCGGGGATTGCGCGTCGACGGCCCGGCTTGCTTCAGTGGAGGGCGTTGACCCGCCGTCCGTCCGGGAGGCCGCTCAGCTCGGCTTCAAGCGTGCCTGGGGTGAACCGCTTCTGCTCCACGCTCCAGAAAAGCTCGGTGACGTCGAGCTCACGAGCGCCTTCAGGAAGCGGTTCGAATGGCGCTGCGCGCTGCACGACCTCCACCGCCCGCTGCGCTTCCTGGGGTGGCCCGCCGCCGTACTTCACCAGCTCGGCCTCGAGGAGCCGGCCATCGCGCGCGATGCGATAGTGCACAACGGCCCACAGGTCTCGACCCACGAATCGGAAGAAGTGCATGTCGGCGTGGTGGCGTCGGATCTGGTAGGAGAGGTACTGGTTGTAGGAGCCGCTCTCTCCCTGTACCTGCGCCTGCTCGTGGGGCTGGGTTGGGAGCGCGAGGTCGCCGTCGTCGGTGGCCTTGGACGGGATCGCCTCTGTCTGACGAGATGCCTCTGCGGCTTTCGCGCTCTCGGTGCCCTCTGGCGTCTCCTTCCAGCCTTCGATGTGAACAGGCGCCTTCACCCACGTGAGCTTCCATTCGTGCTGGGCACCGCGAGCGGCGTCTGCGCCGCTTGCCGACGCGTCCTTGTGAGCCTCGTCTTCAGCCCCGTCTTGACCTTCTGTCGCCTGAGCTTCTGCGGCCTCAGCCGGGTCCGCGCCCCCCGTGCCCAGCATCTGGTCAGCCACTGGCGCGATGACCAGGAGGAACACGAGGCCCACGTGGATCACATAGGACGCCCCGAAGCCGTGTGACGCGAACGAGCGCCGCACCGAGTGCGTCTCGGGTCGCGGCCATCGGCGCCGCGCCGTTGCCCAGGCTTCGCACGCGCCCAGGAGCTCCCACATGAACACGAGGGAGAGCAACGTGGGCTTCAGCAGGGTCTTCTGGGCCACCGCACGAGAGAGGTCGTCCGGGCTGATGGCCACGGTCACGCCGACCTTGTGCAGCAGCGAGATGGCGCCTGCCGGGTCGGAGACGAAGAGGTGCGCCACGTAGTACAGCGACAGGTTGACGAGGCCGACCGAGAAGAACAGCAGCGCCTTCGGCACCTCGCCGTTGTAGGCCTGGCCCAGGCCCGGGATCAACCCGAGGCTGCCCGCGATCACGGGGTCGCGGCGCGCGGGGAGCGCGGGCATTCGCAGGGGGCCCAGTGGATGCGGCATCAAGCTGCGGCGACCGCCGAACGCCGGGGAGCGCCGTCGCGCGCCCGCGCAGATGTAGACAGAAAGGCTTCCCAGCACGGTGAGACAGAGGCAGATGCTGGGCAGCGCGACGCGCCATGGCATGCTCGCCAGGGCATCGTACACGCCGTGTGCCGCAATGGCGAGGGCAAGCGCGCTCAGGGCAAGGCCGGTCGATGACCAGCCGAAGCGCGCTCGGGTGCGTGCGACACCCAGGCCGGCGCCCATGATGATGCCGAACATGGCATGGGCCGGCACGGCGGTGAGTGCGCGCGCCTTCGCCGCGTCGAAGCCTCTCTCGTGCACGTAGAGCATGTTCTCGATGCAGGCGAAGCCGAGGGCCACCGCCGCCGCGACGAGAATGCCGTCGTAGTCCTCCCAGCGCAGGCGAGCACGACCTGCCGCCAGCTGCACGGCGGCAAACTTGCAGGTCTCCTCGACGGCGCCTGCGACGAGGAGCCAGAAGAGGAAGACGGCGCCGAGGTTCGACATGGTCCAGGGGGCCTTCACCAGCACGCGCTCGAGGCAGTAGGCGGGGAACGCGCTCAGCACGCCGAGGCCGAATGCGACGCCGAGGGTCGACCAGGGGCGCCCGAACTGCCAGCGCAGACCGCCGCGAAGGCTGATGTGCGCCGTGTTGAGCGCGCAGAGAAGCACGAGTGTCGGGAGCGCGGCCGCGAGAATCAGGAGCGTAGTCGTTGCTGCCGTGTGATTCATCTCAGGGTTGCCTCCCCCGCGCGCGCAGCCTGTGGTGCCGCTGTCGCCTGTTCTCGGGTCAGGGTAGGCCGCAGGCGCGCATCGCCCTGCGGGTGCTGGTCACTGCTTCATTGCCGCGTACAACCAGGACTCCCATTATACCACAACCCGCGGGTTTCGTCGTCCCCTGGAGCGCTACTCGAACATGCCCGCCGGCGGGATGAGCGCCTGCGCCTTCCCCTCGGCAAACCATCGGGCCATCAGGGAGAGCTCCATGCTCTGCATGCCCTCCGCCTCCACGCGACGCGGTGGGCCTTCGCCCGGCCGGCCGCCGATCTCCGTGCCGGCCTCGAGGCCATGGGGGGCCGCGGGGTTGTAGAACGTGAGGCGTGTCTGGTCGTCGGAGAGCCCGTGCAGCACCACCTGATGGCGGTCGAGCATCTCCTCTCCCCAGCGCTCGTCCCAGGGGATCTCCACCACGATGTCGGCAGACCCGTCGACGAGAGCCGCGAAGGCGGCGGAGAAGTCATCGGTGAGCTCGGGCGACGCTCCGAGGACGGTCTGGTACATCTGACGGGTTCGTTCGATGAGATCTCCCGGGCGCTCAGACGTCACGATGGTGGTCTCCCCTGCTCTTGTTCTGCGATGCGCGCGGCGCTGCGTCCGGCGCGTCGGTTCAGGGATGAGGTTCGTCGATGGCGGTTGCCGCGTCCTGCGGCGGCGGGGATTGAACGAAATTCACATATCCACATCAGCGATGTGAATGATTTTCAGGATCCCTGGCCACACCTCGGTCTGGGCTCGGCGAGGGGGGTGGACGGGGCGCGCTCGAGAGACGCGCGGCCCCCTGGGGGAAGGCCCCCTTCTGTCGCTTCACGAACAGTGCAGCATGCCCAGCAACCATCGCTTCTCGTTGACGTTTCTCATGCTCTTGGCGGCGATCTTCGTCGGTTGTGCGAGGAGGTCGGCAGCGCCATCGATGGCGGCAGGCCCGAGTGCCCTGCCAGCAGCGATCGCAAGCGGTCAGCCGTCATCGAACGGCGGCTCTCCGATGGCGGCGGCGGGACCTCCTTACGTTCCCCAGGTCATGCTCGAGTATCTCGCATTTCGTCCGAGTGGCTGTCACATCGCGCACCAGGGAGAGATGCGGGTCGTCGACGAGGCCTGTCCGCCGGTCGGGGTCATGGCGGTGCCAGCCTGGCCGGACTGTCCGATGGAGAACCTCGTTCACTCCAAGTCGGTTCAGATCGTCAGCACCGAGCGTGTTCCGGGCCCGCAAGGCTATCCCTTGATCCAGATAGCGGTGCGGCCCTCCGTGAAGCTGCCGGCGGGCAGCGTCTGGTCGTACTTCCTCGAGTGGGATCAGCGCAGGGTGCCGTTCCTGCACGACGAGCGCGGGGGCAGCGAGCGCCTTCTGTCGCTCACCGTGGGTGCGTTCAAGGACGGGCCGCGGACCCGCTACTGCGTGGCCGTGCCAGACAACGTCAAGGATCTGCGCTGCTTCGACTACGAGCCGTTCCGACGACGCAGCGCCAAGGGCTGGACCCTGCTCGACTACGACACGACGAACCAGGCGCGCGCCACGATCCACGTGGGCTTCACGTTCACCAAGGAGCCGGCAGAGAAGCCGCCCACGTCGTCAGCCGCGTTCACCTTCCTGATGCGCTAGGGTGCAGGTCGACACGCGTGATCTGCCGGATCTGTGCGGTTGACAACGAGAAGTCGAGCATGATAGACTGAGCGGCACTGATGCCTGCCCGCTCCTCAGGGGGCTACGGGCACGCGACCCCGAGCCACGCGCAGCGGCGCGTGCGAAGCCAGGCGCCGCACGACAGCACGTCGACGCCGCCCGCGTTCGCGGTGCGTGCTGAGCGACCGCGTCGGCAGACGGTGGTGGGCACAGTGACACAGAGAGAATTCGATCCAGGAGGCAATGGCCATGTTTGCGGTCGTGGAGACGGGCGGTAAGCAGTACCGCGTGAGTCCCGGTGAAGAGCTTCGCATTGAGCGCCTCGACGGGCTGAAGGGAGACGAGGTCGTCTTCGACCGCGTCCTTCTTGTCAGCGGCGAGGGAGAGCCTCGTGTGGGAACGCCTCACGTCAGTGGCGCCAAGGTCACCGGCAAGGTGGTGCACCAGGGCCGTCACAAGAAGATTCTCGTCTTCAAGTACAAGAAGCGTAAGCGCTATCGCGTGAAGACGGGACATCGCCAGCCCTACACCCTCGTGCGCATCAGCGCCATCGAAGGCTGAGAGAAGCGCGGCTTGTCACTGACAGAGCCGGGGAGTGCCCCGGCTCTTTGTGTTGGCGCGAGCACGTCTCTGCAGGATAGCCTCGGCCTCGCGCGAACCCAGGCCGACGCACGGAGGACGCTTGATCCGCATCCGTCTCACGCACGATGACGAGGGGCGCTGGCTGGGGTTTGACGCCAGCGGTCATGCACGCACCGCGCCTCACGGTCACGACATCGTGTGCGCGGCGGTCTCGGCACTTCTCCAGTCCACCCTGCTCGGTCTGACAGAGGTGGTGGGGGCTGACGTGTCGGCGAGTAAGCGCAGCGGCCGTCTCACGTGTCTGCTCAGTGACGCGTCCGCGGGCGCCGAGGGGCCGCGCGTGCTCCTCGAGACCCTGCGGCTCTCCCTGCGCCAGATCGTGGCCCAGTACCCGACCTTCGTCAGCGTCGAGGAAAAGCGGCGCCAATCGCGAAGCGGGGGGCGTGCCGTCCGCGCGTCCAAGAAGCGCGGCCCCGGCGCAAGAGCGGTGTGATCCCAACCCGGTTCAGGAGGCTCCCCATGAATGACGTGACACACATCGAGAAGTACGATTCCCACGGCGCGCGCGAGTGGCTCGCCGGTCTCGAGGAGGGGGACATGAGCCCTTCGAGGATCACCGCCGTCATGGTGCTGGGCGCGCTCGGTTCGCTTGCGCTCTACTACATCTACTCCACGCTCACCCCTGAGGCCCGAGAGAGCCTCAAGGACCAGGCGATGCGCGCGCTCAAGCAGGGCGTGGGGAAGTACACCCAGGTCTAGTCACGCGCGCCTCGTTCCTGCCTTCGAGCAGGTGAGGCGACGCGTCGCGCCTGCGTCACACGAGGTTCGGTTGCTTTTCTTTGCGGTTCTGCTCGTCGCCCTGGGCGTCGACCTCTACACGAAGCACCTCACCCTGCAGCATCTGCAGCTGGGCGAGTTCATTCCCATGGGGGTGTTCGACATCCGCCATGTCCACAACAGGGGGGCCGCCTTTGGCATGCTGGCCAACAACGGCAGCCTCTTCGTGGTCGTCGCCGTGGTTGTGCTCGTCGCCATGCTCGGCGCGCTGCCTCGCCTGCAGCGAGCGGGTGCCTGGGTGGTGGTGGCCTGCGCGTTGATTGCCGGGGGAACCGTGGGGAACCTCATCGACCGCTTGCGCTTCGGATACGTGGTCGACTTCATCGATTTTCGATGGTGGCCTGTGTTCAACGTTGCCGACAGCTGCATCTGCGTGGGGGTCGGCATGCTGGTCTGGAAGATTCTGTCCACGCCCCCCGATTCGCAGGAGCACCCGCCGTCCGACTCGTCAACGGCGACGACTCCGCCAGGCTGAGCGCGGACGGAGAGGAGCGGGCTCGATGCATCGCGTCATGTTCTTCAGCGGGCGTCCGTACGAGATCTACTCGTATGGGTTCTGCCTCGTTCTGGCGATGCTGGCAGGGCTTCTCTATGCGACACGACGCGCACCCCGCTTCGGGCTGAATCGTGACCAGGTGCTCGATCTCTCGCTCGCGCTGCTGCTGGGGGGGATGGTGGGCGGTCGGGTTCTGAGCATTGCCTGCGACTATGAGTACTATGCGCACGCACCGCTCTATGAGCTCTTCAACATTCGTGCGGGGGGACTGGCCTGGCATGGGGCCCTTGCCGGTGGTCTCATCGGCTTCGTCGCCTACCGGCTTCGCTCGGGCCTCCCGTCCGGGGCCCTGGTCGACCTGGTGACGCCACCTGTGCTGGTCGGGCATGTCATCGGTCGCGTCGGCTGCTTCCTCAACGGGTGCTGCGTCGGGCGCGCCTGCGCCCTTCCCTGGGCTGTCACGTACCCGGACGCCCCGCAGTGGGGAGGTATCGCGCGTCACCCCACCCAGATCTATGAAGCGCTGGCCGAGGTTGCGATTCTCGTCTTCATCGCGACCGTCTGGGAACGTCGCCCTCGCCCGTCGGGCAGCACGTTCCTGGTCTACTTCCTGCTGTACGCCACGGCGCGCTTCTTCATCGAGTTCGTGCGCGAAGAGCCCTTGCTCTGGGGAGTTCTCGATCTGGCGCAGTACATCTCCATCGGCATGATCGTCTTCAGCGTCACGGGTCTGGCGATGGTCTACCGTCGGGCGCCCGCGCAGCCCGACGAGGGAGAGGTGAGCCCCGCAGGGGCCTGAGATGCATCGAATCCTGTTTCACATCGGTAGCTATCCCATCTTCTCGTTTGGTGTTTTTGTCGCTCTCGGATGCGTGGCCGCCTCCTACCTGGCCGCCAGCCAGTCTGGGCGATTGCGCCTCGATCGCGACAACGTTCTCGAGATCTGTGTCTGGGTGGTGGCGGCGGCCGTGCTCGGCGCCAGACTGGGCTTCGTGCTGCAGAATGCCGGGTTCTACGCCACCCATCCGGGCGAGATCCTCAATATGCGGGCAGGCGGGATGTCATGGCATGGCAGTCTCGTCGGCATCGTGGTGGGGGCCTACATCCCCTGTCGCCGACACGGCGTCGCCCTGCTCGACTTTCTCGACATCGCCGGGCCTGGCATCCTGCTCGGCCTCGCTGTGGGGCGGATCGGCTGCTTTCTCAACGGCTGCTGCTACGGCAAGGTGACAGAGGCCGCCTGGGCCATCGTCACGCCAACGGAGAGCGACCCGGTGCATCTCCTGCCCCGCTACCCGACGCAGCTGCTCGAGATGGGGCTCGCCCTCGTGACGGTTCCCGCTCTTGTGCTCTGGCTGCGCCATCGCAGGTTCAAGGGCGAGGTCTTCATCGGTTTCCTCGTGCTCTACTCTGTGATTCGCTTCGTGGTGGAGTTCTTCCGCGAGGGCGCTACCCTTGGGGGAACTCCCCTCACCCTGGCGCAGTGGGTCAGTGTGGGCCTCGTGGGGGTGGGTGGCGCAGCCATCGCCTTGCGGCGCGCTGGGCAGCCTGCGTCCACCCTCGAGGAGGCTGAATCGAGCGTGGGCTCGTGACGCTCGAGAGCGCTCCGAGCGAGGGCGCCGCGCTCTCGGAGAACGCCGGACAAGGCCTCTCCTCTTCGAGCCGTCTGCCCCTGAACCGACCTTGGGGCGACGTCCTCGTCGTGCTCCTGTTGCTCGTCTTCTCGTTCGCCGTGCGCCAGTGGCACCTGGGTCTCCCCGAGACGCGGTACTTCGATGAGACCTACTACTCGAAGGCCGGCGAAGAGCTTCTGGCTGGCCGGGCAGACAGCAACACGGTGCATCCGCCGCTGGCCAAGCTCATCATCGCCACCGTGGGTCATTTCTACAGCGCCATCGGTGAGCCGCTGCAGCGCGCCGGTTGGGTGGGAGGCGTCACGAGCTGGGCGAAGTGGCGCGCCGGAAGCCTGCTCTTCGCAATGCTCACCGTTCCGCTCACCTGGTCGCTGGCCTTGCGCATGTTCTCGAGTCGATGGTGCGCGGCCACAGCAGCCTTCCTCCTGAGCATCGACTTCCTTCATCTGGTGCAGAGCCGCATCACCATGCTCGACATGTATCTCGCGTTCTTCATCTTGTTCGGTGCGTGGTCGGCCTGGCGCTTCATCGAAGCGAGAAGAGACCTCGACGGCTGGGCGTTCGTGACGGTGCTGTCGTTCTCCATCGGATTCGCCTGCAAGTGGAACTCGCTCTTTGCCGGTCTGGGCGCCACAGCTGCCATGCTGCTGCTCAAGCGCTATCCGGACGGCTGGCGTGGCGCGTTCCGCTGGTTCTGGCGCATCGGCCTTCTCTATCTCGTTCTCGTGCCGCTGCTCTACCTCGCGGCGTTCATCCCGTTTCTCTGGCAGCACAAGTGGGACGTGCGCGCGAGCTTCACCGATGCGGTGAAGAACCACAAGGTGATGATCAACTTTCGCTACAGCAAGGAGTTCACGCATCGCTACATGTCGAACTTCTGGTCGTGGCCCACCATGCTTCGCCCGGTGTGGTATCACTACGAGGAGCACAAGGATCCAGAAGGGTCGCTCGTTCCGCCCAGCGCTGATTCCCCCGCCGCTCGGCTCATCTGGCGCGGTCGTGAACCCAATGAGTACATCACGGGTATCCTTGCCATGGGCTCACCGTTCGTGTGGTGGACGTTCCTGGTCTTCCTGCTGCTGACGTGCGTCCAGTCGGTGGCGCTTCCGCTGTTCGAGATCGCGCTGGCGGCGGTGCGTGCCGCACGCGCCGCCGCACGCGTCAACGAAGAGCCGCCGTCAGAGGCGGTGAGCGAGGGGGCGCAGCCGGCCTCAGCAGAGCACTCCCCCGAGGCTGCTGCCGAGGCGCCCGAGTGCGCCATCTCGACCGATTCGCCTGTCGATGCGCTTCCGTGTGCCTCACCCGTCGTCGCGCCGCCGCCTAGGCCGTCGATTCTGGGGGAGGCGTGGGCCGCCGGTCTTCGCTGCCTCGATGGGTGGCGCTTCGGCGCGGAACGCCCGTGGCTCTTCCTGCTTCTAATGTACGTTCCGCAGGTTCTGCTGTGGAGCGTGAACCGTGGGTTCTTCTTCTACATGCTGCCGTGCGTGCCGTTCATGTGCATCTTCATCGCGGGCATCTTGCGAGAGTGGCTCGATCTGCCGTTCGGGCGCGTGTGCGCGGGGGCCTATCTGGGCGTGGCGACCCTGTTCTTCGTGGCCTACTACCCGCTGCTCGTGGGATGGTCGATTCCCAAGCCCGTCTATGAGGTGCTCGTGTTCACGCCCCGCTGGATCTGAGCCTCGCCCGTCGACGCTCTCCGCGCCCTGGCGCCGCGCGCGAAAGAGGAGGGGGTGAGCGCCATCGTCGAAACCGCCTGCCCCCCGCCGCGCAGGCCCTTCCCATTCACCGCCGGCGGCACACACAGGAGACGCATTGAAACAAGATGACGCAGAGGTCTTCTCGATGGACGACCTCGACCTCTACTCCAACGCTTCGCAGCACCACGCCGAGGACGGCGAGGAAGGCTCGCGACTCATCGAAGTCGATGACGACGCCGATGGTGAGCGTCTCGACGTGTTCGTCTCGCGCGCCACGCGCATCTCGCGCACGCACATCCAGGATCTGCTCACCGATGGGCACGTGCGCTACCTCGGACCGCGCAACCTGAGCAAACTGAAGGCGGGGCTGAAGGTTCAGTCGGGCGATCAGTTCAGCGTCACCCCTCCGGCGGTGCAGCCGCTCGACGATGTCCAGCCCGAGGACATTCCGCTCGACATCGTCTACGAAGACGCCGACCTTCTCGTGATCAACAAGGCGCGGGGCATGGTCGTCCATCCCGCGCCGGGCAGCGAGCGCGGAACCCTGGTCAACGCCTTGCTCCATCACGTGCGCGACCTGTCCGGCATCGCTGGCATCGGGCGTCCCGGCATCGTGCATCGACTCGACAAGGATACCAGCGGACTCATCGTGGTGGCCAAGAACGACAACGCCCACAGCGAGCTCTCGCGGCAGTTCGGCAGCCGCCTCGTCAAGAAGATCTATGTGGCGCTCGTGCACGGCAGCGCGGCAAGTGAGAGCACCATCGACATGCCCATCGGACGTCATCCCGTCGATCGCAAGCGCATGGCGGTGGTGTACAGCGGTCGTCCCGCGGTGACCGAGTTCCGCAAGGTGGAATCGCTCGACGGTTACAGCCTGCTCGACGTGCGCATCAAGACCGGGCGCACCCATCAGATTCGCGTGCACCTGTCGTGGCTGGGCTTTCCCATTGTGGGTGATCCGCTGTACTGCCGGCGTGATCCCCTGGCTCTGAACGGTCAGTTCCTGCACGCGCGGCATCTGTCGTTCACCCATCCCACCCACGGCCACGTGCTCACATTCGATCAGCCGCTGCCCGCAGCCCTCGCGGAGTGTCTCGAGCGGGTGCGCAGCGGACAGGTGCCGCCGGGGGAGGCCGAGAGCCCGCTCCAGTCGTTCGATGGCTGGCCTGAAGCGGCCTCGGGAGCCCTGTGAGCGCTCTGCCCGGCACGGGAGACGGGGGCATGACCATCGCGTCTGCGGTGTACGACAGCCTTCCGCCTGAGTTCGTTGCGTGGTATCGGAGCGCGTTCGTCGGCACCCGCATGATCTACGGGCACTGGAGCGAGGGGCCGTACTCCCGATCCGTGGGCGCTCATCATCGCCAGATCGCGGTTCTGCGCCCGCTCGACCTCGATGAGATGATCGATCGCTATGTGGAGACGCGGCAGCGTCGCATCGGTGGCGCCATCGCGGGCATGTGGCACGAGATCGAGGAGATGAAGCGTCAGGCCGAGATCCAGATCTTTGACGGGGCGCCCTTCGATCAAGATCTGTCCGGTCACACCCGCGGGCGCGATGTGGGGAGTGTGGCCCTGAGCATCATGGGAGCGCGTGGCGCGCGGCTGAACGACCTCGGACCGCGCGCCCCGCTGCCGCTGCAGCTGCGGGCCATGGTCGATCTTGTGGCGCAGGCTGCTTTCGAGCTGCGCACTCCGGTGGAGCGTTTCATGACGCAGTCCGAGGCCGCCGACAACCTCGATCTGGCCGATCCCACGGCCGCCGCGGCGCCCACGCCTGCGCATGGCTTCAGCACGACCCGCGAGGCCTGGGGCCTGGAGGCCTGGATCGATGTGACCACCGAGGAGCTGGCTGCTCCGCTCCTCACGGCTCGCCCAGGTTGGATGCGGCTGGGCGATTGGGTGCGCGAGCAGGCCTTGCAACGTCTCGTGATCGTCTCCCGGCCGTCCTGGGCGACCTATGATAGTGCAGAATCGTTGAAGTGAAGCCGTTTTGACACCTCTTTGAGGGGTCTGCTATAATTTTGGCCGTGTATTCCCCCAACGTTCGCGTCGTGATCCAGGACGAGGAGCTGAACCGGATCCGGGACTACGTCGCGAGCGTGCCGCATCGGGCCACTGGCGGATTGCTCCTCGGCAACCGATACGTTCGCAATGATGTCGAGCTCGTGGTCATCACGCGCAGCACAACGCGCGTGCCCGATGAGCGCCTGCCAGACGAGCGCTGTGCCAACCATCCGCTCTTCACCCGCTCCGACCTCGGGCGGGCGCTCGAGACGAAGGTCGATGCCGAGTTCCTCGGACGCTGGCATGCCCATCTCGATGGCATGACCCGACCCAGCGGGTCAGATCTCGACTGGGCGCGTGCCTTCCTGCAAGATGCTGATAGCGGCGTGATGTCGATACTCCATCCCATCGTGGTGTACAACAGCGGCGAGATCGGCTTCCACCCGTTCATGGCCACCCGCGAGAGCGGCACCTTCCAGAAGATCCCGTGGGAATCCGCCACGGCCGATGAGATCGAGCGCATCAGACTCGATCGCCCCGCCCCCGTCACCCGTGAGCAACAGGTGGAGCTGGGCATCTTCTCCTTGCAGAAGACCCTGCAGCTGTTCCGGGAAGAGGCCATCCGGGTTGCCTCTCTTCCCGACGTCACGCACACCGACGTTCGCGACGACGGCAGCTGCGCCATCCTCGAGGTCGAGATGAATCTCGGCTCGAGCGTGGCAGTGCTCCACATCAGCGCTGACCCCACCTATCCCCTCAATCCTCCCGCCCTGCGCGTGCAGCTCGACGGTCGCGCACGCAAGGTCACGTCACAGGTGCTCACCGACTGGACCTCGATGTGCAACCTTCGCGATGTGGTGAAGGAGGTGTCTGACGCACTGGTCACGGCTGAGCACGGTGAGGCGCTTCCGCCGCCTGAGATCACCGAGTCCGATCCGGTCAAGCGCGAGGTGGCCATGCTGCAGAGCGCGCGCTACCGCGTCTACAAGACGCCCGTCGACCAGGCGGGCACGCTCATCACCGTGCGATCTGCGCTTCTCGACGACGCGGGGAAGGTGTACTACGCCATCCTTCCGCCCGGTTACCCGAATGGGAAGGTGGCCTGGGCCATCGCTGACGAGGGCAAGCCCTTGAGCGAGGTGTCGTTTGACACCCTCGAGGAGCGCCCCCCCGACTTCACCCTCCTTACCTGGTTCGAGCGCCTCGTTCCCGCGGCTCGGGAAGAGCGGGCGCGGGCGGCGGTAGCGCTGAAGCGTCGACCCCTCTCGATGCTCGTGATGCTCGCCTATCTGCTGCTCTTTGCGCTCTCGGCTGTTGCGGGGTATGCCTATCAGACCTGCGACGCTCGTGAGATTGCCGCACTCTGGGTTCGCGTGACAGGACATCCGCTGCCCGCAGCGGTGGGCGACGCACCGGTGCAGGCAGCGCCGACGCCGTCCCCCGTGCACATCGCGTTGAAGGAAGATCGACCCGTGCTCGCCATCGTGTTCGATGCCGGACAGGGCACGAACCTGAATGCGTCAGACACCCAGTGGGCTGTCGGCTCCGCGCTGCGGCCCACCCCGGTGAGCGTCATGCTGGCAGATCTGCGCAACGCCACGGGTGATCTCGATCGTGCCCTTCGCTCAGCGCGCGGCGCACAGGCCATCATCGTGTTCACGTACGCGGCGGGCGATCGACAGAGCGATTTTGTGGCCTCTCTTGCCAGAGGCGTCAAGGCCCCGGTGGGAGTCGTATCGATGTCTCCAGGCTCATCTGAGAGCAAGCTCATGGTCTCTGCCGCCTTCTACCAGACCGCTTCGGGCAGCGGTCGCGGCGCCGCGCAGCGCGCGCTGCTCGAGCTCGTGCGCGTGGGCACGCTGAAACGGTGAAGCCATGAAGCTGCTGAAGCGACTCATCCTTCACACGCTGCTCGTCATCGCCGTTCTGGCCTTGGGGTTTCTTGCCGGTGTTCTCGCGGGTCGGCTCTGGCCGCGTGGCTCGTCTCATTCCGCCGCCGCGCCGGCGCACGCGCTCGTGGCGGTGGTGCGCCGCGCGTGACACGCGCGGCCTGGCTGCTGACGGCCCTGGTGCTGCTCGGCGCCGCGTTGCGCCTCTTCCATCTCGGAGAGCAGAGCCTGTGGGTCGACGAGGCGGTCACCCTTCGCTTCGCCCGCTATCCGCTGGCCGATCTCATCGGTCAGATGCTGGCCCATCACGAGGTTCATCCACCGCTGTATGATGCGGTTCTGCACCTCTGGAGCGAGGTCGGTCAGGGAGAGCTCTGGATACGCCTTCCATCGGCAATCGCGGGAATCACCTGCATCGGCATGGTCTACTGGCTCTCTCGCGAGATCGGGAACGATGCGCCCGTCTCGCTGGTTGCGACGGCCCTGTTCACGGTGTCGGGGTTTGGCGTCTTCATTGCGCAGGAGGCGAAGAGCTATGCCTTTGGCATGCTCTTCTCCCTCATCGCCACGGCACTGTTCGCGCGCCTGCTGCGCGCGCCTTCGCGGGCGGTTGCGGCCGCCTACGCGGCTGCCTGCGTGCTGGGCTTCTACACGCACTATCTCACCGCGCTCCTGTGGCCAGGTCATGTCATCGCCGCGCTCTGCGCACAGCGCCCTCGTGCCTTCTGGACATCCTTCGTCGGAGGGGTGGGGGCCGTGCTGCTCGCCATCGCGCCGTGGGTTGTGGTGGTGAAGGCCCAGGCAGGCGCGCAGGATCTCTCCTTGTTTCGGAAGGCCGTTCCGGCCGATCTCGTGATGACCCCGGTTGCCCTGCTCTATGGCACCGACTGGCAGCTGCCCGAGGGGATTGCGGGTCCGGTGGTGGCGGGGGTGCTGCTTCTCCTGGGGGCTGCGCTCGCGCTGCTGGGCGCGGTGCGCCTGGGACGCCCCCAAGGCGTGCTGCTCGGGCTCAGCGCAGTTCTGCCGTCGCTCTTTCTCTTCGGTGTGTCGAGCACCACCTCGATGCACATCTTCTGGCCCAAGTACGTCTCCTTCGGGCTTGCGATGATGCACGTGCTCATCGCGCGAGGCCTGGCGTCGCTGCCGAGACGGTGGATGGCCGTTGTGGCAGGCCTCGCGGTGGTCGGCGTCAACGTGTTCAGCCTGCGCAACCTCTACTTCGACAGAGCCTACCACAATCAGGACTGGCGATCGGTGGTGGGGTACTTCGCACGCACGGCCGACGCGAAGCGCGACGCGGTCGTGATCGTGCCCTCGATGATGGTGCTGCCCTTTCGCTACTACTACCCTGGACCGGCCCCTCTCGTGGGGCTCGATGGGGTGGATGAGGCGGTGCTGACCGAACGTCTCAGAGGGGCGCGTCACGTCTGGCTCTGCATGCCGCCGGCCCATCCGCTTGCGGCGCGGGGGGACGTTGCGTCGTGGTTTGAGGCCCATGGCCGGCGCCTGGGGGGGGTGCAGACCCAGAGCGCATATGCCGACAACGCGCTGCTCCTCGTGGAGTACCAGCTCGACCCGCTGTCTCCCACGTTGCGCTGAAGCGCCAGGCCCTACAGGCTTCCTCCGCTGCTCTCGGGTGCCGGTGCGGCAGGAGCCGCATTGGCTGGCGCCTCCTGCGGGCCCGTGCTCCACGAGTCCGGGTTGTTCACCGCAGGTCCGGACGGTCTGGCGCTGGGGCCGCCGGACGGCTGTCGGCCAGGGGCCCCGGACGGCGGGCTGCTGGGGGCTGCCGTG
>RGZZ01000027.1 GCA_010028905.1 Pseudomonadota bacterium
GTCGACTGACGCCGCTGCATCCCACCCCCTCGCTGCGACCGTTCGCCGCGTTGCGCGTGCATCACCGATGGGCTCTCGCATATAGTGCTGGCATCAGACCGGCGGCTGGGTCCGACCGTTTCTCCTCGCACCTGCAGGCGCTGCCGTGAGCGAGTGAAGGGTCGCCGCCCACGTCATCGAGGGGGTCTTCGCATGCTTGTCTCGCCACTTCCGTCCAGGCGTCAGCGCCTGCCCACGCAACCGCTGCCTGTGTCGCCTGCGCTGGGGGACCCGGAACCTCACATCACGGCTTCGGCCGATGACGCGCATGCGGGCGCGGGCTCGGGCCTGGTCGACGTCCTTCGCCCTGCCTCTCGCCTGCTGCAGCTGCGCGCTCTGGCCGACACGCCACGTCTCACGCCTGAGCGGGAGCGCGCCCTCGAGCAGCAGCTGGCGCCGGGGGACATCATCCTCATCACCGACAACTCGCTTCCCATGCTCCAGGCGTCGACCTACGCCCTTCTCGGCACGGGGTACACCCATACGATGATGTATGAAGGGGATGGTCACGTGCTGGAGGCATCGGTGGCCGGCGTCGGCGGAGAGGGAGTGGTGCGCACGCGGCTCGATTCGCGGGTGGGTCGCCAGGTGCTGCTCGAGGTCATTCGCCCGCCCTATCAGAGCAAGACCGACGCGAAGGCGGCCGTCGACTTCTGTGCGTCGAAGGTCGGGCTGCCCTATGACTACACGTTCAAGCTCGACAACGATCGGGCCTACTACTGCACGGCGCTGCTCTATCACGCCTTGCGCGCATGTCCGCACCCCATCGAGGCCCCGCGCGTGACCATCCACGGGCGGCAGGGGGTGGGCCTCGACGCCTTCAAGCAGATCCCCGGCGCTCAGGTCGTGTGCTCTGATCACAGTG
Organism: Pseudomonadota bacterium; assembly: GCA_010028905.1. Classification (NCBI taxonomy): domain Bacteria; kingdom Pseudomonadati; phylum Pseudomonadota; species Pseudomonadota bacterium. The sequence goes on from RGZZ01000027.1 coordinate 905, forward strand.
AGTTCTGGCGGAACACGTTTGCGCGCTATCCGGAGGTTCTCGGCGCTGCTGTTCTCTCGGTGGCGGCCACCGCGGCAGCCGGATCTCGCAATGTCTCGGCGGCCTCCGCCGTTGCTGCTGCCGTCACCATGGCCGTGTCTGACGCGTGGGTGCGCGCCCACGATCCGCGCACGCCTTCGCCAGAGACACCGCCCGATTCGCGACCCTGGCAGGCCCATCAGCGACCCGCCACGCTCCTCGAGCGCACCGACCCGGGAACCTGGCGCCTGGGGAACGTGCGCTGGGGGGTTGGCGTGCAGGCGGACGGACGCTATGCGGGGGCATTTCTCGATTCGACCATCGATACCCGCGCCGTGCGCGACGTGTGGATGGTGATGGAGCCCTTTCCGCCGGAAGCGGTGGCGGCACATGCGCTGCTCTGCTTCGACGGCGGTGGAGCGCCCGTGGTGAGATCGTCGGACGGGATGACCGATGGGGGGGTCGTGGTGTCGGTGGAGGTTCGCCTTCGCGACGGAGAGCGCTTTGACATGGGGCTGGGGCGTCAGCAGCACTATCCCGTGGTCTATCAGGTGGGTACCTGGCGCGATACCGTGGAGAAGGCGTGCGCGCTGCGTCAGCATCGCCTGGTGCGCTATCGTCTCGACCTCACGCAGGCGCAGCGGGAGGCCCTCTTCAGCCGAGCCCTGGGTGAGGCCGTTCGCGATCGCGCTGACGAGCGCTACGACACGGTCTCCAACAACTGCGTCAACAGCGCGCTTCGCATGATCAACGCGGTGGTCGAGCCCCAGCGACGGGTGACGGAGCGGTTCCTCGGGGTTCCCAACCCAGGGACGTTTGTGCCCACACTCGTGCCCGACGCGCTCGACGCCCATGGGTTGCTGCTCTCTGGGCCTCGCGTGATCACGCTTCCGAGCGCGGGGGCACCACCGCCTCCTGTTGCGCCCGCGCCAGGCCCGGCTTCCTCGGTGGACGCGGTGACACCGCGGTCATCGCAACGCTGGAGCCTCCTGGCCCCGGCCGCCACCGTATCGGCCGCGATTGCCCTGGGCGCTGCGGGAAATCCGGTCGGTCTGTGCGCCACGGCCGCTGCAGGCGTGATTGCTGCGCGCGCGGGACGTGCGGCCGAGCGAGCGGGCACTTGCGTCGAGGAGCCGGCGGAAGCCTGGAGCGCACCGGTCGGACAACGACGAGGCGGTGATCTCGTGTCGCACCCCCTGATCGATCTCCCCACGGAATGACAGACGCCCGTGGCCGTGGGCCACGGGCGTCGTGTCGTTGGAGGCTGCGCGGGGTCAGGCGGCGCGGAGGCGGTCGTCGCCGTCTCCCCCGTCACCATCCCCGCCGGGAGCGGGCGCGCTGTTGAGCGCGCTCTGCACCTTGGCCTGCACTCCCGTCCACTGGCTGTTCTGGGCGAACTGCGTCTCGCCGTAGCCCGAGAGGTCTGATCCGAGCTCGATGCTCACCCCGTGGGCGTCGGGATAGTCGGAGGAGTGCTCCTCGGCGATGACCATCGACGACACGGCGCTCAGCACCCCGTCGGCCGCGGCTTTGAGGGCGTCGCTCGACGAGGGCTCGTTCTTCACGTTCTGGCAGAATGAGGCCAGGTCGCTGTAGTCGTAGAAGCCCTGGGTGTTGTAGTAGATGTCGCTCATGCGGCTGGTGTCGAAGCTGCCGTCCTTGGTGAACTCGGCGGCGAAGACGTCCATCGCGCTCTTGAGGTCTTCGGCTTTCGAGAGGTCGAAGGCAGACATCGTGGGCAGATCGTCCTGCGTGGTCTGGGCGGAGGTCACGGCGGCTGCGGCAACGTCCTTGGGCTCCACCGGCAGGCGCTTGCGGATGGCCTCGTTGAGGCCGGTCAGCAGCTGGGTGGTGAGAATCGTGGAGTAGGGCCATCCGGCAGCCCCCTCGGTCTGCTGGGAGCCGACGATGAAGCTGGCATTGTCCTTCAGCTCGTAGCCCACCTCACCCATGGCCATCAGACAGGCGTCGAAGCCGAGCACGTCGATCTTCTTGCCCGTTGCATCCTGGGCATTCTGCAGCCCTGCGTGAAGCTGGGGAAGCGTCATGAACGTTCCGGCGCTGTCATCCTCGATGCACCCACGCCAGCCGTCACCGTGGTCGTTGACGATGAACATGTAGTGCTCGGCCGGGTAGTTCTTCATGCTCCACTGGATGAAGTCGGACATCGTCTGCGGGTCGGCCATGTCGACGTTGCCAAGCTGCTCCAGCGCGGGCGATGCGATCTCCCCCTCGGGCGCGCTCCCCTTCTGCAGCAGGATGCGCGAGGCCCCTGTGGGATCGCCGAAGTCAAACTGGGTCACCACGTTCACGTCGCTTGTGGAGCCCACCGTCTCGATGTCCTTGATGTTGTGGATCTCGAACGGCAGGAGGTTGTTGTCGGCCGCGCCCCACACCATCACCGTCCACTTCTTGGGGGTGGGATCAGCAGGCGGCTGCGTGCCGTCGTCGGCTTTGGGCGTGGCCTTGAACGTGGGGGCCTTGGGGAGGCTCGGGGTTGCGCCGAGGACGACGCTGTCCCCAGGAACCGCCTGCTTCGGGGTTCCTTCCGCGCGGGGCTGTGCCAGGGGGGCCATGGGCAGGCGGGAACCGATGGACTCGATCATCTCTTTCCTCCATGTACGGCTGCAGACGCTCGGGCGTATGCGCGAGGCGACCCTCTTTCCGTGATTCTTGCATCAAATGCGCGTGAAGTACACGCCAAGGATGTGAACACTTTGCAAGGTTTCAGTCTCGATCCGGGTCAGGGGAGGCCTTTGTGAATCCATTCGCGGCAGGTGGCCAGAGAGCGTCTCGCTGCCGTCGCGGTGGCGAATCGCTGCTCGACGCGCACCTCGACCATGCGCTGCAGCGCGCCTTCGACGTAGGCGGGCACGTCCGGCCGAAGGGATCGCAGCGGCGGGAGGGGGTCGGGCCGGGCCGCGAGGAGCTCGCTCTGACGCACGATGGATTCGATCGGGGTGCGTCCGCTGAGCAGGGCGTAGATGGTTGCGCCCAGGGCATAGATGTCGACCCGCGGGTCGCTGGTGCCCTGTGCCAGGTACATCTCTGGCGCGGCGTACCCCGGGGTGGCCACACCCTCCACGATGGTTCTGTAGCGCCCTCTCGGGTCGGTGGCTTTGGCGATTCCGAAGTCGAGCAGCATCACGCCTTCGGCGGTGAGCATGAGGTTCTGGGGCTTGATGTCCTTGTGGATGACCGGATGTGGCTTCTGCGCGTGCAGGTAGATGAGCGCAGCGCAGACCTGGAGCGACCAGCTCAGCACCGCCATCACGGTTGGTGCGAACGCAGGTCTACCGCTCGCGTTGTCGAGATCGACGAACGTGTCGAGCGTGCGGCCGCTCAGCAGATCCATGACCAGGAAGTGATCGCCGTGCGCTGAGAAGCAGGCGTAGACGCGCGGGATGAACTGATGCTTGAGGCCGCGCAGGGTCTGGGCCTCCCGGACGAAGGCCTCCTCGAGCAGTGCGCGCTCCGCAGGCGCAACGGGGGGGCAGATGAGCTGCTTGAGCGCCACACGGCTGCCCTCGAACTCGAGATCCTCGGCGGCGTAGACGACGGCCATGCCGCCCTGTCCGATGATCTTCTCGACGCGCCAACGGCCCTGCAGGAGCGTGCCAGGAGCGAGAGGGTTCAACTCAGGTGTCGATGGCGGTTTCGTCCCAGTCGGCGGAACGCCCGCACATCCAGTTCAGCGCGAGATATCGCTCTCGCGCAATGGCCGCGCAGGTCGTCGCCTCTTCGGCGGTGAGCTCGCGATACGGCTTTCCGAACGCCATGAGGTCACCACAGGAAGGCACGCTGTCAAAGGCGCCCGCTGCCTGCGCCCGTCCGAGTGCGTTCTGAAGGTTCTGGGGCGCGGGGGCCAGCCCGGAGCGTCGCTGGAGCTCGGCTGCGCGGGAGCGCCAGTGCCAGACCTCGGCAATGTCGCGCTGCCGCTGCAGCACCTCGTCGCTTCGCGCGCTCAGCCGGCCCATGAGGGGGGCCGTCTCCGAGAATACGCCCAGGGTGGGCATCACGTCTTCGAGGGCGAACATCTGATCGTACGGGGCGACGGCGTCGATGATGCCAACGCTCCAGAGCAGCATTCCTACGGCCTCGACGCGCCAGGAGATGTCGGCTACGGCGCGGTCGTCCCATCCGCCCAGCGCGATCTCCATGAGGGCGCTCTCGCGCCTGGAAAGGCGCTCACGCACGCCCTCGCGATCCATCCACTCCCTCAGGAGCGTGTTCAGCTTCTCCACAACGGCGCGAGGCCGCTGCTCGAGGGCAATGGCGCGTTCCAGGTTGTCGCGGAACAGTACCGAGACGAGAGACAAGGCCCGATGGGCCACGGCTTCTGCGGAGGGTCGTGTCTGGGCTTCCATGGGCCATCCTTTCGGCACGCGGGCACACTGTGGTTCTGAGGATGTTTGATGAGGCCCCTGCCTGTCCCTGTCGACGACCTCGTCTCAGTGCGGTGCGTCGCCGAAGCGCCTGCGGTCGTGCGCGTGCCACAGCAGGCTGAGCAGCAGCGCCGAGACCACCCCGCACGCCGTGATCACGCTGAAGCCGGCGTCCCACCCGTATGCATCGACGATGTGGCCGATCCCGGCCTCGGCGCCCACGGTTCCGATGTAGCCGAAGAGTCCCGTAAAGCCGGCGGCTGTTGCCGCGGCCTTCTTGGGAACGCAGTCGACGGCGGCCACGCCGATGAGCATGACCGGGCCGTAGATGGCGAATCCCACGCAGAAGAGCGAGAGCGCGTCGATGATGGGATGTCCCGCGGGAGTCTTCCAGTAGACCAGAACCCCCGCGGTCACCACCGCCATCAGCACGACGGACACCGGGGCCCGCCGTCCCGCGAAGAAGCGGTCGCTCACCCACCCGGACGCCAGCATGCCAGGAATCCCGCCCAGCTCGAAGATGAGCGACTGCCAGCGCGAGCTCGAGGCGACGTAGTGCTTCACCTCAGGCAGGTAGGTAGGCGCCCAGTTGATCACACCAAATCGGACCACATACACGCCCAGGTTCGCAAGGGCGAGGATCCACAGCGTGCGCTGGTTCAGCACGTGATCGAGCAGGATCTCGCGCGCCGACATCTCGCGCTCCCGATCTTCCACCTCGCAGGGGGGGTAGTCGTTGCGGTACGCCTCGATCGGCGGCAGCCCCACCGATTGCGGCGTGTCGACCAGCACGGCCAGCAGCGTCACCCCCAGCATCACCGCAATTGCGCCGGGCACGAAGAAGATGGACGCGGCGGTGGAGAAGAGGGCCAGCGACATCGTGGCGAGGGGTCCGGCCAGGGCGCCTCCGAGGTTGTGGGCCGTGTTCCAGATGCCCATGTACGTGCCTCGCTCGCGGTCGCTGAACCAGTGCGTCATGGTGCGTGCGCACGGCCCCCAGCCCATGCCCTGGAACCAGCCGTTCACCGCCCACGCCGCGATGAGCGCCCACAGTGGCAAGAGGCTGCCGAAGGCCAGGTTGACAAGACCGCTGCCGATGAGCCCGGCGGCCAGGAAGGTGCGTGCGTTCGATCGGTCGGCCAGGTTGCCCATGACGAACTTGCTCACGCCGTAGGTTGCGGCCAGGGCAGAGGCGATGAGTCCGACCTCGCTCTTTCCCAGGTGCAGCGACGACATGAGCAGCGGCTTGGCGAACGCGAAGTTCGAGCGCACGAGGTAGTACCCCGCGTAGCCAGCGAAGATCGCCGCCAGCTGCCGCATTCGCCACGAGGGATACACCCGAGAGGCATCCGGCTCGGGCAGCGGATCGATGAACGGCGCGGGGCGGAACAAGGTCGTGCGCATGGCTCAGCCGCGCGCCGCCCAGGTGATTCCCACGATGGTCTTGGCGTCGACGATCTCGCCGCGGGAGATCATGCTTTCCGCCTCGTCGAGCGAAACCGATATCCAGCGGGCGATCTCGCCCTCGTTCACCCCATCGGCGCCCGTGGTGCAGCCCTCGGCCACGAAGACGTGCATGCGCTCGGTGAGGATGCCCGGACTCGTGAAGAACGTGGCGGCCAGACGCAATGTGCCGCATCGCACGCCGCACTCCTCGACCAGCTCGCGGGCGAAGGCTTCGGCGGGGGTCTCTCCCGGGTCGATCTTGCCCGCGGGAAGCTCCCACAGGTATGCGCCTGCGGGGTGTCGGTACTGCCGCACGAGGATGAGGCTTCCATCGGCCAGGCGGGCCACCCCGCAAACGGAGTCGGGATGCTCGACCACGTCGCGCTCCCGGGGGTTGCCTCCAGGCCTCGCGATGCGGTCATTCCTGACGCGCAGCACCTTGCCGCTGTAGCGCACGGCGGTCTCGATGACCTGGGGTGTCGTCTCTTCCACGGGCGGGTGATCCTCTCTGGCGGAGTGACAGTGTCGGGGGAGCGAACTCTCTGATGGCGGTCTTCGCAGGCGTTCGTTCGCGGCCCTGCCCTGGGTGCGGTTTGCCGATGGGGAGGGTGGATTCGGAACGTCTGGAGGATATCGAGGGAACGGATCCGAAAAATAGGTCAAATGACCGATGTCCATCTCCGACTGGTCGGAGCCGACATCGAAGGTTTCAGGTGGAAGGTGTTGGGGAAGAGCATCCTGTCGGGGAGGCTCACAGGGGGCTGAGAGGAGCGCGTAGGCAGCGTGTACGTCCTTATCGGCTTCGCCATCATTCTCGGCGGTGTGCTGGGTGGCTATGTGCTGCACCACGGCCCGCTTGGCGTTCTCTTCCAGCCCACCGAGCTCCTCATCATCGGGGGCGCCAGTCTCGGCAGCGTCGTAGTCATGACGCCCTTGCACATCCTCAAGCGACTCGTAGGTGAGGTCAAGCACTGCTTCAGCTCGAGCAAGGAGACCAGGGAAGCGGCCTGTGCTCGCCTGGTCACCGTCTACCGCCTGCTCAAGATCGCCCAGTACGACGGTGCCACGGGCCTCGAGCGTCACGTCGAGAAGCCCGAGGAGAGCGAGATCTTCAAGGGAGACCCGGACTTCCTGGCCGATCATCACACCCTCGTCTTCTTCTGCGACACCATGAAGGTGATCATGCTCGGGAGCGTTCCTCCGCACCAGATCGGAGAGCTCACCGACCTGTCCATCGCCACCCACGAAGACGAGAGCCATCAACCCATTGGCGTGCTGCAGAAGATGAGTGACGCCCTCCCAGGCATGGGCATCGTCGCGGCTGTGCTCGGCATCGTGATCACGATGCAGCACATCGATGGCGATCCCGGCGAGATCGGGCACAACGTTGCGGTGGCCCTGGTCGGAACCCTGCTGGGCATCCTCGCGTGCTACGGTTTCGTGGGGCCCATGGCGTCACGTCTCGAGCTCATGCATCGCGAAGATCACGATCGCCTCAAGAGCGTACAGGCGTGTCTCGTGGCCTTCGCAAACGGCAGCCCGCCTCAGGCCTGCGTTGAGTTCGGACGCGCGGCGCTCCCATCTCACGTCAGACCGGAGTTCGATGAGCTCGAGAAGGCTTGCCGCAACTCGAGCAAGATGGTGGCCGCGGGCGGCGACAAGGCGGCCTGATGGCGGGTCCTCCTCCCCCCATCATCATCAAGAAGATCATCAAGGGCGGGCACGGCCACCACGGGGGGTCGTGGAAGGTTGCCTACGCTGACTTCGTCACCTCGATGCTCGCGCTGTTCATCGTGCTCTGGATCATCGGGCAGTCGAAGCAGACCCGCCAGGCCATTGCCGAGTATTTCAAGGATCCGTCGAAGACGCCGGCCGAGATCGTCGCGCTCCTTCAAGATGAGCGCTCCAAGGAGAGAAAGGCGGTCAAGGACCCCTCCCTCCCTCCAGCGGCGGCCCAGGACGTGAAACGCCTCGACGACCTTCAGAAGAAGCTCGAGCAGAAGCTGAAGAACATGAAGACCGACGAAGGGAAGCGGGTGAGCGTCGAGGTGCAGTGGACGGATGACGGCTTGCGCGTCACGCTCCTCGACCACGACAAGGTTGCGTTCTTCGATGTGGGCAATGCGTCGCCCAAGCCGCACACCTGTCGCGTGCTGCGGGCCATCGGAAGGGAGCTGGGCGCGGTGCCGAACCCGGTGGTCATCGAGGGCCACACCGACCGCCGAAAGTTCAGCACCAATGGTGACTACGGGAACTGGGAGCTCTCCACGGAGCGCGGCAACGCGGCACGGCGCCTGCTGCTGAGCGGTGGGCTGCAGCCCAATCGCATCCACGAGGTGCGCGGCTACGCCGATACCCGCCTGCTCCACCCCACCGACCCCTTCGACTCCGAGAATCGGCGGGTGAGCATTCTCGTGCGCTTCCTCGCCAAGTCAGAAGAGGAGAAGGCCGAGCTCTCCAAACGTCTCGGAGGGAAGAGCAAGCCGGATACCTCGAAGCTGCCGGGCGCTCCTCCTGGAAGCGCTCCATCGAAGGCATCGGCCGCCAAAGAGGGACACGACGGCAAGAAGGAAGGCGGCGAGACCAAGCCCGAGGGCCACGAGGCCAAGAACCGAGGGCCACGAGGCCAAGAAGGAGGGAGCCGAGGCCAAGCCCGAGGGCCACGAGGCCAAGAAGGAGGGAGCCGAGGCCAAGCCCGAGGGCCACGAGGCCAAGAAGGAGGGAGCCGAGGCCGCCAAAGAGGGAGCCGAGGCCAAGAAAGAGAGCGGCGAAGCCCACAAGTAGCCCACGATGCACCGGCGCGCCCAGGTCTCGTGTGTACCGCAGGACCGTTGTAGGACGCGCCAGAAATCCGCCTCGTGATCACTCAAGCGATGACACGTTCTGGACACAGCCATCCCCTGGGGGCGACCGTGACCCCCGACGGCGTCAACTTCTGCCTCTTCTCGCGAAACTGTCGCAGCGTCGAGCTCGTTCTGTTCGACCCGTCCAAACCTGACACGCCTTCCCGCGTCATACGTCTCGACCCCCTCCGAAATCGCACATTCTACTACTGGCACGTGCTGGTTCCAGATGTGCCGGTGGGAACGCTGTATGGCTATCGCGTCGATGGGCCGTTCGATCCCTCGGTGGGACATCGCTTCGACGGGACCAAGCTGCTGCTCGACCCCTACGCGCGGGCCGTCCACGTTCCGGAAGGCTACGATCGCGACGCGGCACGGCGTCCCGGGGATAATCTCGCCACCGCCCTGAAAGGGGTGGTGCTCGATCCGGAAGGGTTTGACTGGGAGGGCGACGAGCCGATCTGCAGGCCCCTCTCCGAGACGGTGCTCTATGAGATGCACGTGCGCGGCTTCACGGCAGATCCAGGCTCGAGGGTCTCCGAGGAGCGCAGAGGCACTTATCTCGGACTGATCGAGAAGATCCCGTATCTCGTCTCGCTGGGTGTGACGGCTGTCGAGCTCCTGCCGGTGCAGCAGTTCGACCCCTTCGATGCCCCGCGGGGTCGCATCAACTACTGGGGGTACAGTCCCATCGGTCTGTTCGCCCCCCATGCCGGATATTGTGTCGGGCGCGATCCGCTTGCTCCTTCGCGAGAGTTCAAGACGATGGTGAAAGCGCTGCATCGCGCCGGAATCGAGGTCATTCTCGACGTCGTCTTCAATCACACCGCGGAGGGAGACGAGACGGGGCCGACCCTGTCGATGCGCGGGCTCGAGAACCGCGCCTACTACATCCTCGAAGGGGCGCGGTATGCAAACTACACGGGCTGCGGCAACACCCTGAACGCGAACCACTCCATCGTGCGCCGCCTCATCATCGACTGCCTGCGCAGCTGGGTGAGAGAGTATCACGTCGACGGCTTTCGCTTCGACCTTGCATCGGTCATGTCCCGGGACGAGAAGGGGGTGCCCCTCGAGAATCCACCCATCCTGTGGGAGATCGAATCGGATCCCGTGCTGGCGGGGACCAAGATCATCGCGGAGGCCTGGGACGCGGCGGGGCTCTATCAGGTAGGCACGTTCATCGGTCACAAGTGGGCGGAGTGGAACGGTCATTTCCGCGATGATGTTCGTCGCTTCGTGAAGGGCGACGAGGGAACGGTGTCGCGGCTCGCGCAGCGCATGGTGGGGAGCCCTGACGTGTATGCGCAGCCAGATCGGGATCCGCGTCGGAGCATCAACTTCATCACCTGTCACGACGGCTTCACCCTGAATGACCTGGTCTCTTACAATGACAAGCACAATGCGTTGAACGGGGAGGGGAATCGTGACGGCACCAATGACAATGCGTCGTGGAACTGCGGCATCGAGGGCCTCACCGACGAACCCCGCGTCGAAGCCCTTCGCCTGCGTCAGATCAAGAACTTCCTCACCATCCTCTTCCTGGCGCAGGGCACACCGATGCTCACCATGGGCGATGAGGTGAGGCGCACGCAGGGCGGGAACAACAACGCCTACTGCCAGGACGGACCGCTGAGCTGGTTCGACTGGTCTGCACTCGAGCGCCAGGCAGATGTTCTGCGGTTCACGCGCATGCTCATCGCGTTCGTGAAGGCGCGCCCGGTGTTTGCGTCGCGGCGCGTCTGGACCGATGCTGACGGGGGAGAGCCACAGGCGACGTGGTCGGGCATCGAGATCGGCAGGCCGGACTTCAGCCCCGCATCGCACAGCCTCGCCTGCACCCTCTCGCATTCGGGTTCGGGCGAGACGTTGCACATCTGCCTCAACGCCTGGTGGAACCCGCTCAAGTTCACCCTGCCTTCCCTCGAGAAGGGACGCAGCTGGGTTCGTGTGATCGATACCCATCAGCCGAGTCCAGGCGACATCGTCGCGCCGGGTGAGGCCGCACCGCTTCGCAAACGGGTCGAGGTCGCTCCGAGAAGCATCGTGGTGGCCCTGGCCTGACCCTTTCGCGCGGCGCGGTCACGTCGGGGCAGGACCCGCGTGCCGCCGTCTGTAACCCTTCGTGCATGCCTACTCACATCACTTCGAATCGCTCCTGGCCTCGACTCGTGCTCCTCGTTCTCGTGCTCCTGCTCACCGCGCTTGTGCAGGCGCTGCCCGCGCGCGCAGACGATGAGCAGGACATTCGCGCGCTTCTGGGGGGCGACGTGGCGGCCATGCAGATCTCGGAAGGGTGGGCCCTCGTCGATGTGGGGATCCCGGGCACCAGCTCGATGGAGCAGGTGGTGCTTCGGCGATACAAGGGCCACTGGCGTCGCATCACCACCCCGAGCAGCCTGTCACGTGGCGAGGTGCTCGCGCTGGGAATGTCTTCTACCGTGGCGAACGAGCTCGGCCTCGGTGAACCTCCCGATGATTCCATCTCCGCGCTTCAGACGGCCATGCAGAAGGCCGGCCTCACACACGGGAAGTTCAACATCGCTTCCTTCCGCGGCGGGTTCCTCGCCCTCACGACAAACGACGTGCATGACGGCTTCCACATCTGGGCCTGGAACGGTCGAACCTGGAAGCCCTTCTTCGCTGTCGAGCCCAAGGCGTCTGGCGCTGTCATCAACAAGGCCTTCGACGATCACGGCATCCCACGTTACATCGAGTACCGCCTCCTGTTCGGGCGGGGGGGCAGCCACTGACATCGGGACCTGACCTGAGCCGGTCTTGAGGAACGAGAAGGGGGCGCAAGAGGACTGCGCGACACCTGCGCCAATATACGCTCACCACCATGCTGCATGCCAACGTCTGTCTCGAAGCCATCGGCTACGAGCTGCCTCCAAATGTCGTCTCATCAGAGTCCATCTACGATGAGCTCTCTCCTACCCTCGAGCGCCTCTCCATCCCGGCAGAGGGCTTGCAGGCGCTCACCGGCGTCGAGGAGCGCCGTTTCTGGGATCGCGGGCATCCCATTCACCTGGCGGCGGCGCAGGCCGCACGCGTCGCGCTCGAGCGCGCGTCACTCGACCCGCAACGCGTCGGTGTCCTGATCAGCACCAGCGTCTGCCGAGACTACGTCGAGCCCTCTACGGCGGCGCTCGTCCACGGCGAGCTCGGTCTCGCCTCGGAATGCCTCAACTTCGACCTGGGCAATGCCTGCCTGGCCTTCCTGAACGGCTTGTCGGTGGCCGCGGATATGATCGAGAAGGGGCAGATCGAGGCGGCCCTGGTGGTCGATGCCGAGAGCGCGCGCGACGTCACCGAGGCAACGGTTCAACGTCTCCTCGATGAGAACGTCGACGGCGACCGCCTGCGAGAGCAGTTCGCCGCACTCACGCTGGGCTCTGGCGCGGTGGCCGCGGTGCTCACCCATCGCTCGATCTCGAAGAGCGGTCATCGCCTGACCGGTCACGTCGCACTGGCAGACACCCGCTACAGCCGCCTGTGCCTGGGAACCCCCACCGAGATGGTGACCGATCACAAGATGCTGCTGCAGGCGGGTGTCGACCTCGCCCGCCGCACGTGGGAGAAGGCGCGTGCGGTCTTCGGCTGGACCGCCGAGGCCATCGACCTGTTCGTGTGCCACCAGGTCACGGCGACCCACCACCGTGCCGTGTTCGAGGCACTCGGCCTCGACATCCGCAAGTCATTCATCACGTTCCCGTTTCTGGGGAACGTGGGACCAGCATCTGTTCCGCTGACGCTTGCGCTGGCCCTCGAACGCGGACGGGTCAAGCCGGGCGATCGCCTGGCGCTGATGGGCATCGGCAGCGGTCTCAACTGCTCGATGCTGGAGGTCTGGTGGTGAACCTTCCCGCACAGATCGCCGCGCTCTACCCCTTCGAGCCACGAACCCTCGATCTCGACGGCATTGCCTACCGCTACGTCGACGAGGGGAACGGGGAGCCCCTGCTCATGGTGCACGGCAACCCCACCTGGTCGTTCTACTACCGCGATCTCATCAAGGCGTTCAGAGGCTCTCACAGGGTGGTGGCGCCCGACCATGTGGGGTGCGGGCTCTCTGACAAGCCCCAGGTCTATCCGTACACGTTGGCGCAGCACATCTCGAACCTCGAGCGCCTGGTGCTCTCGCTCGATCTCAAGGACATCACGCTGGTGGTGCACGACTGGGGGGGCGCCATCGGCTTCGGCATGGCCGTGCGTCACCCAGAGCGCATCAAGCGCGTGGTCATCTTCAACACGGCCGCCTTCCACGTCGACGTCATGCCGGTTCTGCTCCGCGTCGCGCGACTGCCCGTCATCGGCGATGTGCTCATCCGGGGTCTCAATGCCTTCGCCGGTCTGGCGACCCGTCTGGCGATGGGGCATCACGAGCGAATGACGCCCGCGGTGAAGGCGGGGTATCTCTTTCCCTACGACTCGTGGGCGAATCGAATCGCAACCCTGCGCTTCGTGCAAGACATCCCCCACGGCCCTTCGCATCCCACCTGGTCAACATTGGCGGAGGTAGAGTCCGGGCTTGCGCGTCTTGCTGATCGCCCCGCGCTGATCGTGTGGGGGATGCGCGACTGGGTCTTCTCGCCCCGGTTCCTGCGTCGCTGGCTGCAGCGCTACCCATCGGCTGAGGCCCACAGGTTGCACGATGCGTCGCACTATGTGGTGGAGGATGCCACAGAGCGCATCGTGGACTGGATGCAGACCTTCCTCGCGCAAGGCTCGGTTCTGCACCGATGACGGCGGTCACCCACCGCTCGTTCAACACGGCCTCCTTCCTGGCGCGGGCCGTGGAGGCCCACGGTGAGCAGCGCGCGCTCATCTACAAGGAAGGGGGGCGTCATGTCTCCCTCTCGTTTCGGGCGCTCGAGGAAAGGGTCGACGGCTACGCCAGAGCCCTGGTGAGTCGCGGCGTGTGCCGGGGGCAGCGGGTGCTGGTCATGCTGCGCGGAGCCGATTTCGTGGCCGTCACCTTTGCGCTGTTCAAGATCGGGGCGGTTCCCGCACTCATCGATCCCGGGATGGGGCTGTCGGGCGTTCTCTCGTGCATCCGACATCTCGAGCCACACGTGCTCATCGGGGTGCCCGCGGTGATGCTCATCGCCACGCTCTTCTCGAAGAGCTTTCACACGGTGCGCCTGCGCTTTGTCGTCGGTCGCTTCCCCGGCGCGCAGCGTCTTGTCCCGGAAGGCGGCGCGCCCGTCTCCCTGGCGCCGACCGAGGCCGATGAGACGGCTGCCATCTTGTTCACAAGCGGCAGCACGGGGCCCGCGAAGGGCGTGATCTATCGGCACGGCATCTTTGAGGCGCAGGTCGAGGCCCTTCGACAGATGTATGCGTTCGAGCCCGGCGATATCGATGTCCCGGGCTTTCCCTTGTTCGCCCTCTTCTCGACGGCGCTCGGACAGACGTGCCTGCTGCCGGACATCAACCCATCTCGTCCGGGGACGGTGGATCCCCGCAATGTGGTCGATGCGGTGATCGAGTTCGGGGCGCACTCCCTGCAGGGATCTCCTGCGATCTGGAGGCGCGTGGGCGAGCACTGCCGCCGTCACGGCATCCGGCTGCCCACCGTGAAGCGCGTGCTCACCTTCGGCGCGCCCATCTCCGTCGAGCTCCTCGAGACCTGGCGTGATATCCTGTCGCCGCAGGCGCAGGTCCACACACCCTACGGGGCCACAGAAGCCCTTCCCATCGCCACCATCGGCAGCCACGAGGTGCTCTCTGATACCGCCGCGGCGACCGCGCGAGGCGCCGGAACCTGTGTGGGGAGACTTGCGCCCGGGACGACGGCGCGCATCATCCGCATCAGCGATGATCCGGTTGCGCAGTGGTCTGACGGGCTTGCCGTGCCTCATGGAGAGGTGGGTGAGATCGTTGTGTCCGGAGACGTGGTCACCTGGGCGTATGATCGGCTGGAGCAGGCCACGGCGGCATCGAAGATTCACGAGGGAACGCGCGTGTGGCATCGCATGGGCGATCTGGGCTACTTCGACGCGGTGGGTCGGCTCTGGTTCTGTGGTCGCAAGGCGCACCGCATCGAGCGCGACGGCAAGCGATGGTTCTCGGTGAACGGCGAGGAGATGGTGAATGCCCATCCGGGCGTGGCGCGCAGCGCGCTTGTGGGCGTGGGGGAGCCTTCCCGTCAGGAGCCTGTGCTGCTGATCGAGCCCCGATCACCCGTTCGGGGTGCACAGGCCGACCGTCTCTGTCGTGAGTCGCTTGCGTTGCTTCACGCTGATCCGACCTACCACCCGGTGGAGCGGGTTCTCATCCATCCTGCTTTCCCGGTCGACCCCCGCCACAACGCCAAGATCCATCGCGAGGAGCTGGCGGTATGGGCATCACGGGTTCTTCGTCGGAGGCCGCCTGCGTGAGAGCGCTCGTTACGGGTGGGGGAGGGTTCGTGGGCAGGGGAATCGTCGAGCGGCTCCTGGCGCGCGGGGACGAGGTGGTGGTGCTGGCGCGGGGAGCGTATCCGGACCTCGAGTCTCGAGGCGCCAGCCTCGTGCGCGCTGATCTCACCGACGCGGTGAAGGTTGCCTCGGCGTGTCGAGGGTGCGACGTGATCTATCACGTGGCTGCGCGAGCCGGGATCTGGGGGGGGTACGATCTCTTCCATCGCCCCAATGTCGACGGGACGCGCAACGTTCTTGCCGCAGCAAGAGCCGCCGAGGTGCCCAGACTCGTCTACACGAGCTCCCCGAGTGTCACGTTCGATGGACGTGACGCCGAGAACGCGGACGAGCGGCTGCCCTATCCCGCACGTTTCGAGAATGCCTACTCGTCGACCAAGGCGCAGGCCGAGCAGATGGTTCTCGAGGCCGCTCGTCAGGGAGAGCTGGCCGTCACGGCGCTTCGGCCGCACCTGATCTGGGGCCCCGGTGACAACCACCTCATCCCCAGAGTGGTCAAGGCGGCCCGGCAGGGGCGGCTCGTGCAGGTAGGCGACGGTGAGAACCTCGTCGACATCACCTACATCGACAATGTGGTCGATGCCCACATCCTCGCGGGTGACGCGCTGACCCGCGCGCACCCGGCGAACGGACGGGCCTACTTCGTCAGCAATGGGGAGCCCGTCTCGCTGTGGCGCTGGATCAACCAGCTTCTCGAGCGCCTGGGCATCGCTCCCGTGCGACGGCGCATCTCCGTGACGGCGGCGCGGCACCTCGGTGGTGTGCTCGAGTCGGTGCATCGCTTTCTGCGCCTGCCCGGCGAGCCTCGCATGACCCGCTTCCTGGCTGCTCAGCTTGGAACGAGTCACTGGTATGACATCTCGGCCATTCGCCGGGATCTCGGCTATTCGCCCCGGGTTGGTGTTGATGAAGGGCTCGAGCGCCTCGTGGCCTGGTTGCGCAGCACCGGCAGCTGACCCTCGATCCGGCGGGCGAGATGGCTCGCGGCGGGTCACGGGTGTGCGCGCTGGAAGGCCTCTCCCTGATTGAAATCGCGCTCTCCCAGGCCGGTCCGGTCGACGCTCGCGCCACGCGCGGTTGCGTACCTGCCCACGGCGAACCCGGTACGGTTCACGCCGTACATGCAGTGCACATAGACGTCGCCCTCGGAGAGGGCTTCCTCGATCTGCTTCAGCAGCGAGGGGTCGAGGGCGCTCATCGAGAGGTAGCGGCTCGAGGCGGTGGAAGCCGCCTTCTTCTCGGCGTCCGGAGACAGCCGGCCTCCTTTTCCGCTCAGGTCGTCTTCGAATGGCGGATGGCGCAGATCGAGCAGGGTGACCCGGACCCCTCGTGCGCGGGCAGAGGCCAGCAGCGCCGCCAGGGTGTCCGGTCGGGGCGCGCCCCCTCTCCACAGGCGGTGGCCGTTGGCGAGGGTCACGAGGTGGACGTTGAAGCCTGGCGGCGGCGCGGGCCCCTTCTGCGTGTCGGTTGACGCGGAGCTCGCGGTGGCGTGGGGAGGGGCGGAAGACGGTGGGGCCGCCACCGCTGGGGGGCAGGTGAGGAATGCACCGAGCAGGAGCACGGCCTCGGGGCGCGGCAGGCGCATGCGATGCGTCAGAGACCCTGCGCGTGCAGGCAGGTCAGGGTTCGGCTGTCGATGCCGAGGCCGCGAAGGCCGGGATCGGAGAAGACGTGACCCAGCATGCGTCCGAGCCAGAGGTCGCGATGCCGTTGCAGCAGCACCCAGACGGGGCCGTAGAGGTCGCTGCCCCACGGGTCGAGGGCGACGATTCTCACCACCGCCCAGCGCTTGCAGGCCCCTCCGCTCCGCGCGGTGGCGGGGTCGCAGCGGTACAGACGCTCGCCTCGCGCATCATAGAACCACGTCTTGTCTCCCACGGTGACGGCGAGCTTGGCGACCTGGACCGACGTTCCCAGGCTGTAGGCCGCGAAGTGAGCGGCTGCGTCAGCGAGGGGGTTGCGCGGGATCTCGCGGTGCGGGGTCGCCCGCGCGCACGGGGTGACGATGAGTGAGGCCATGAAGGCGGCAAGAATGAGCAGACGTCGCATGGCAGGCGAGTTTCGCGTCATGGCGCTCGCACGCCTGCTCGGTCGTGGTGGTGCCCCGTCGTTGCGAGACGCGCCCCGGTGAGAAGCGCTGGCAGGGACGCGGGTATCATGCGAGGGCGACGCACCCAACGCAGGAGGGGATAGGGCAAGGATTGAACCGACCTCACCCCACCCGCCCTGCGAGCCAACGGCTGTCGGCGGGAGAGCCGACAGCGTGGAGGAGGCACCTTGAACACGCCTTTTCATCCGGACTTTCGCACGGGGCACATGCAGACGGGCGGCAGCATCGTCGGAGACGTGCGCCTCCACTGTGGCGTTCCCTCGGTCCCTCTCGGCAACCAGCGCGACATCGTGGTCTGGCTGCCCCCTGGCTACTGGGAAGATCGTCAGCGCCGCTACCCGGTGCTGTTCCTGAACGACGGACAGAACGTCTTCGACAATCGCACCTCCGCGTTCGGCGTCGACTGGGGCTTTGATCACTACGGCGACGTGCTCGCGCGTGCCGGGGAGATCGAGCCCTGCATCATGGTCGGCATCTACAACACCGACGCGCGCATGGCCGAGTACACGCCTCCCTGGTCAGATCGCCCTGGCACAGGCAATGTGGAGTCGTACGCCACCTTCGTCGTGGCCGAGCTCAAGCCGTTCATCGATGCGACCTATCGCACCTTGCCGGATCGAAACGGCATCGTCGGCTCGTCTCTTGGGGGGCTCTGCGCGCTCTATCTCGGATTTCGCCATCCGACCTTGTTCACGCGGGTCGGGGCTGTCTCTCCGTCGCTCTGGTTCGGCCAGGGGATGCTGCTGCGGATCATCGACGAGGCCCAGGGTCTCAGGGGGCCAGAACGTCTCTGGATCTGCGCGGGAACGCATGAGGGGCGTCGGCCGGGCAGCGATTTCTCGTACACGATAGCAGGGATTCGACGATTGCGGGAACTACTGGAGGCAAAAGGGTACGCCGAGGGCTGGTCGCTGTTCTACCACGAGGCCGAGGGGGGGCGTCACGACGAGGCATCCTGGAGCCTGCGCGTTCCGCACCTTCTGCGCGCCCTCTATCCCTCGAGATGAGTTGATGGCCTTCCGTGAGACGAGCGCTGCTGATTGCCGCAATCTGGTTGTCGTGCCTGGGTCTGTCCTGGGGAGAGCCTGTTCCGTCTGCAGAGGTCACGCCACAGCCCTCGCCGTTGCGCACCTTCACCTGGAGCGCGGACGCCGACCTGCGCATGCTGGGTCAGTCGTGGAGCTGGTTCACGCCCACCGCACCCTTTGATGGGGCCTACTCGTTCCTCGGCGAGCGCCTGCGAGCCCGCGTGCGCTGCAAGGGAGAGGGATTCGGGGCCCTGTTCGAGCTTCAGGAGAATGCCCTGCTCGGCCTTCCCACCCACGCCGTCGCTCCCGCGCCGCAGGGCCAGCTCGGCCTCGGGGCATCGTATGCGTCAGTCGCCCAGCGGCCGTCCATCTCGTCGCTGGGGCTGCGTCAGGCCTTGTTGCGCATCGGCAGGCCGGACGACGTCGTGCTCCAGTTCGGGCGCATGGAGTACGCGTCCGGCATGGAGGTGCCCAACGCCGACGATCCGATTCTCAACTGGATGAAGCGCGCTCGCATCAAGGATCGCCTGATCGGCACCTTTGACTTCTCTGAGTTCGGGCGCACCTTCGATGCGGGCCGTCTCGACGTCGATGGTGAGTTCGATCACTTCAGCGCGTTCCTCGCCTGGCCCACGCAGGGTGGGTTCGAGTCGCACTTCGCCACCGAGATGCCGCGGGTGCGCGTCAGCAACGTGGCCTGGACCTTCAAGCACTCCCTGCGCCTTCCGGATTCAGAGGCCCAGGTGTTCTGGATGCGCTACGACGATACGCGAAATGTGCCGTTCGTCGATAACCGCCCCATTCCGCGCCGCGGCGTGGTGAGCACCCAGGGGGGCATCCACATCGACAGCTACGGGTTCCACTTCGTCAGCCGTCTCGGGTCTCAGGGAGACGCCCTCGCCTGGTATGCCCACCAGACGGGCAGGTGGGGCACGCTCACCCACAAGGCCGACGCCTACGCCGTCGAGCTCGGCTGGCGCCCCAAGGATGTGGCGTGGAACCCGTGGTTTCGCGTCGGGCACGCGTACATGTCAGGCGACCCCAATCCCAGTGACGCGCAGCACAACACGTTCTACTCTCCGCTGCCCACGGTGCGCGCCTACGCGCGATTTCCGTTCTATGGGCTCATGAACCTCGATGACAGCTTTGCCCAGGTGCTGCTCGCGCCATGGAAGGGAGGAACGGTTCGGTTCGACGCCCACGCGCTGTCGCTGGCCAGCTCGGCCGATCTCTGGTACGCCGGATCCGGGGCGTTTCAGGAGAACGGCTCGTTCGGCATGGCGGGGCGCCCATCGGGCAGGAAATCCGGACTCGCCACGCTGCTCGACGCCAGCATCGAGCACAGCTTCGATCAGAACAACAAGCTCAGCCTGTACTTCGGGCGCGCGTTCGGGGGAAGCGTCATCAAGTCCATCTATCCACGCAACGCAAACGGTTCGATGCTGTTCCTCGACTATTCCCTGCGGCTGCCGTGAGCCGTTCGAGGGAGCGCCGCCGCCACGTTCAGCGTTCAGTAGCGGTAGATGTCGACTGACGTGCCGGAGGGCGAGGACATCTGCACGTCGCGGGTCTCGCTGTAGCCGTTGGCCCACGTGACCTGGACCTTGTAGTACTTGCCTACGCGCGCGTCGTTCATCTTCCATGAGTATTCGGGCCAGCCGCCTCCGAAGCTCTGGTAGGTGCGATGGCCGTAGTTGCCCACCTCGTAGATGCGGATCTGCTGCACGGGAACGAACTTGTTGCCCTCGTAGAACCCGTGCGCCTTGGCCGTCAGGGGGCCGCTCTGTCCGGTGCTGGGCTTGTCGGGATTGGTGGGGCGACCTTGCTGCGAGCGCTGGGCTGCCCGACGCAGGGCCTCCTGCTTCGCCTCGACGAGCTTGCGCATCCAGGCGTCGAGGTCTCCCTGCGTGGCATTGGCTCCCGGGGGAGCGATGATCACCGAGTCTTGCGGCATCGGCACGGGGGTGGTGGCAAAGGGGGCTCCGGAGAAGCCCTGCTGCTCTCGGGTTACCTGACCGTAGAGGGCCTGGGTTGCCTGCGCTGTCAGTGAGCCGATGCCGTCCATCGATGTCCGTCCTGCTTTCCGCTTTGCTCTTTCATACGATTATAGCCTGGAGATCTGAAATTCATCTGAAAAACCGGGCGCGCTCCTCAGGGCGGCCCTCACCGCGGCGGGATACTCGACGCGCACGAGGCAGAGCCCGTGAGGTGGGGCTGCCGCCGACGATTCCCGGGGATCGCGCGAGCGGAGCACGCGCGCCATCGTGTGCGGCGGGCGTAGGCCGCTTCCCACGTCGACGAGGGTGCCCGTGAGCATGCGCACCATGTGTGGCAGGAAGGCGTCGGCTTCGAGCTCGATGCAGAACAGGCGGGCCTCGTCGAGCGCCGCGCGCAGATGCGATCGGGCGTCGCCCTGCGGCGGCTGCGGCGCGACTACCTCGAAGCGATGCAGCGTGCGGAAGAAGTGTGCCATCTCGCCCCCCGCCTGGAAGGCGCGGAAGTCGCGACGTCCCAGAAGGCTGCTCGCCTCGCGCTGCATCAGCTCGACATCGAGGTCTCGCCAGACGTGCCAGCTGCGTGGCGCAAGCATCGTTCTCGGGCGCGGCTCTGCCAGGAGGTGATACTGGTAGATACGTCTTGCCGCGCTGTGGCGGGCGTGAAACCAGGCGGGAGCCTCCCACGCTCCGCTCACCGAGAGACGGCCATGGGCCTTCATCCACAGGGCGCGCGCCACGGTCTCCAGGGGACGGCTGCTGCGGGTGCGCACGTGAGCGAACTGCCCGATGGCGTGAACGCCCGTGTCGGTGCGCCCGGCGCACACGCACTCCACGGGCTCGTCGAGCACCTGCGAGAGGATCGACTCGAGCAGCCCTTGCACGGTCTGCAGCCCGGGGTCGCGCTGGCGCTGGAATCCGCTGAAGGGCCCGCCGTCGTACTCGATGCGGAAGACCAGGGTTCTCATGGTCCGCCGGGCCACCGCAGACCGTCGAAGGCCGACAGGGCCAGTGCCAGTGCACCCACGCCCCACACCGCGATCAGATCGATGCCGCTGCCTCTGATCTCGCACAGGCGAGTGCGCCCCACACCGCGGTAGCACCGTGACTCCATGGCTTCCGCCAGCGCTTCCGCGGCGTGGAAGGCCTGTACGAAGAGCGGCACGAGCACGGGCACCAGCGCGCGAGCGCGGGAGAGCAGCCGACCTTCGTTCAGGCGCGCGCCCCGGGAGATCTGGGCCTTCATGATCTTGTCTGCATGATCGGCCAGGGTGGGGATGAAGCGAAGGGCGATGCTCACCGCCGTCGAGAGGTCGCTCGTGGGCAGCCCGATTCTCCGAAACGGGGAGAGAATGCTCTCGAGGGCGTCGGTGAGGCGCACGGGCGAGGTGGTGAGGGTGAAGAGGGAAGTCAGGAGATACAGGCTGAGGAGGCGGGCGCTCATCAGCAGGCCGTGCTGCAGCGACTCCCGGGTCACCGCGATCGGTCCCAGGCGAGCGATCACATCCTCCCCCTGTCCGAACAGGGCGTTGGCGAGCAGCGAGAGCGCGACGAGGGGAACCACGGCGCGAAGGCCTGACACGAACCATCGCATGCGCAGGCCAGCAGCGCCTGCGCCGACGATGGCTGCCGCGCCCGGCAGCAGGGCGGGGACGACGTGCTGGCAGGTGAAGGTCGATGCCGTACCGATGGCCAGAATCCCCAGCTTTGCCCGCGGATCGAGTCGGTGGGCGAGGCTTGCGCCGGGTACGTAC
>RGZZ01000028.1 GCA_010028905.1 Pseudomonadota bacterium
GAAGACCGCGGTGCACCCCGCTTGAGCGAGCGCGCAGCGCGAGCCTCGCCCCACGAGACCTCTGCCCCACGATGAGCGAAGACATGGCCTGGAAACCCGGCCCCTCGTCCCCGCGGCCCCGCGGGGATGAGATCCACCTGTGGCGGGCCAGGCAGGACCGCCCGCCGCGGCCCCACGACGAGCTCGCCCGGCACCTTTCGCCAGAAGAGCAGGCCAGGGCCGCGCGCTTTGCGTTCGCGCGCCTCACCGAGCAGTTCATCGTGGCCCACGCGTTCGTGCGCGACGTGCTCGGCGCCTATCTCGGGGTTGCGCCGGTCGAGGTCCCCATCGAGATCGACGCCCAGGGGAAGCCCCACCTGCGGGGCTCCGACCTGCGCTTCAACCTGAGCCATTCGGCCAATCTCGCCGTGCTCGCGGTGGGCACCCGAGAGCTGGGCGTCGACGTGGAGCAGATCCGCGGCGATGTGCTGCGAGAGCGCATCGCCGAGCGCTTCTTCTCAGCGCTCGAGGTACAGGCCCTGAACGCGCTGCCCGCCGAGCAGCAGGCGGCGGGGTTCTTCAGCTGCTGGACCCGCAAGGAGGCCTACCTCAAAGCCCTGGGCACGGGCCTGCGCATCGCCCTCGATCGGTTTGACGTATCGCTTGGCCCCGACGAGCCCGCAAGGCTCATCGCCGATCGCGGGAATGATGACCTGCAAGCCTGGAAGCTCGCAGCCTTCACGCCCGATCGCGCGTTTCGCGGCGCCGTGGTGGCGCGCGGGCATGACTGGAGCCTTCGGGGGTTCGACTGGTCCGGACCCTTGTAGGAATCAGGAGCAAGGCCCCGAACATGGGGGGCCGCGCCCCAGATCGGGCGTGCTCGAGAGCGGGCCGGCGCCCACCGGACGCTCGCCCTGACCCTGCCGGCACGGCCGGCAAAAGACACGGAGAGGCTATCGCAATGGCGCTGAAGACGTCAAAGGAAAACGGCAAGGCGAAAGAGTTCGAGGGGATCGAAGACGACCGCACCACCATGGATGAGCGAGGCCTGCGCCGCGCCTACCTCGACAACCTGCACTACATCCAAGGCAAGGACGAGTTCACCGCCACAGCGCACGACCGCTTCATGGCCCTCGCCTACACGGTGCGCGACCGCCTCATGCACCGCTGGATCGCGGCGCAGCGGGCCTACGCCGACGCAGACGCCAAGCGTGTCTACTATCTCTCGGCCGAGTTCCTGATGGGGCGCTCGACCTACAACAACCTCATCAACCTCGGCATGGCCGACGTGATGCGCGACGCCCTGCGTGATCTGGGCCTCGACCTCACCGATCTGCTCGAAGAAGAGCCCGACGCTGGTCTGGGCAACGGAGGTCTGGGGCGCCTTGCGGCCTGCTTCCTCGACTCGATGGCCACGCTGCAGCTGCCGGGTGGCGGGTACGGAATCCGCTACGAGTTCGGCATCTTCGATCAGGAGATCCGCGACGGCCGACAGGTCGAGCTCCCCGACCAGTGGCTCAAGAACGGCAACCCGTGGGAGATCGTTCGCCCCGAGCGCAGCGTGATGGTGAGCTTCGGCGGCCACACCGAGATGGCAAGCGACGAGAACGGCGGCTTCTCGGTGCAGTGGGTGCCCGCACAGACGGTGGTGGGCGTGGCCTACGACACCCCCATCAGCGGCTTTCAGGTGGCCAACGCCAACACCCTGCGCCTGTGGCGCGCTCGCGCCTTCCAGGAGTTCAACCTCCAGGAGTTCGACCAGGGCGACTACCTCGCCGCAGTCGAGGAGAAAGCCATCTCCGAGAACATCTCGAAGGTGCTCTACCCGAACGACAACTCGGCCCAGGGGCGCCAGCTGCGGCTCAAGCAGCAGTACTTCTTCGTGGCCTGCTCGCTCTCCGACATCATCCGGCGCTACCTCAACGTGCACCAGAACTTCAAGGCCTTCTCCGACAAGATCGCCATCCAGCTCAACGACACGCACCCCTCCATCGCGGTGGCCGAGCTGATGCGCCTCTTCATCGACGTGCACAAGCTGCCGTGGGACGAGGCCTGGCAGATCACGGTGAACACGTTTGGCTACACCAACCACACCCTGCTCGCGGAGGCGCTCGAGACGTGGCCCATCGATCTCTTCGGATCGCTGCTGCCCCGCCACCTCGAGATCATCTACGAGATCAACGCACGCTTCCTCGAACAGGTGAAGAAGCGGTTCCCCGGAGACAACGCCCGCCTGGGGCGCATGTCGCTCATCGCGGAGGGTTCAGAGAAGCGCATTCGCATGGCCCATCTGGCCACCGTCGGCGCGCACTCGGTCAACGGTGTGGCCGCGCTGCACACCGAGCTGCTGCAGCAGAGCGTGCTCCACGACTTCTACGAGATGTGGCCCGAGCGCTTCAACAACAAGACCAACGGCGTGACGCCCCGTCGCTGGCTGCTCGAGTGCAATCCGCGCCTCTCGAAGGAGATCACCACGCGCATCGGCGACCGCTGGCCCGCGCACCTCGACGAGCTCGAGAAGCTGCAGCCGTTCGCCGACAAGCGCCCCTTCCGCGATCGCCTGCGTCAGATCAA
The DNA here is from genome assembly GCA_010028905.1 of Pseudomonadota bacterium. Taxonomy (NCBI): domain Bacteria; kingdom Pseudomonadati; phylum Pseudomonadota; species Pseudomonadota bacterium. The sequence continues at coordinate 2,554 of RGZZ01000028.1, forward strand.
GCGCGACAACAAGAAAGACCTGGCGCGCTACATCAAGGACCACCTCGACATCGACATCGACACCAGCTCGATGTTCGACGTCATGGTGAAGCGCCTCCACGAGTACAAGCGCCAGCACCTCAACGTGCTGCACATCATCACCCGCTACCTGCGGCTGAAGCACAACCCGGATCTCGAAGTGGTGCCCCGCACCTTCATCTTTGGCGCAAAGGCCGCGCCGGGCTACTTCATGGCAAAGCTCATCATCAAGCTCATCAACGCCGTGGCCGATGTGGTGAACAACGACCCCGCGGTGAACGGTCGCTACAAGGTCGTGTTCATGCCCAACTACCGCGTGTCGCTGGCCGAGCGCATCTTCCCGGCGGCCGACCTGTCAGAGCAGATCTCGACCGCGGGCAAGGAAGCGTCGGGCACCTCGAACATGAAGTTCGCCATGAACGGCGCGCTCACCATCGGCACCCTCGACGGCGCCAACGTCGAGATCCGCGATGCCGTTGGGCATGAGAACTTCTTCTTGTTCGGCCTGCGCGCCGAAGAGGTGGCGCACCTCAAGTCGTTCGGCTACGATCCGCGCGAGCCGCTTGCCCACAACGACGAGCTGCGCGACGTCATCAACGCCATCTCGACCGGACTGTTCAGCCCCGATGAACCGGACCTGTTCCGCCCTCTGGTCGACGACCTGATCAACCACGACCCCTACATGGTCCTGTGGGATTACGCCTCGTACATCCGCTGCCAGGAAGAGGTCGACGCCGTGTTCCGCAGCCCGGACGAATGGGCGCGCCGCGCGGCCATCAACGTCGCGCGAATGGGACGCTTCTCATCTGACCGCGCCATTCAGCAGTACGCCGACGATATCTGGAAGATCAACCCCGTGAACGTGAAGCTCAACGGCAGTAACGTCTGACGCGTACGTCCCCGAAAGCCCCGAGAAAAAGAAGAGGAGGACGCTCAGACGTCCTCCTCTTCTCTCTTGCGCGATGCGCGGACGGTCTGCCGCCTACTGTGCCGCAGGGGCCTGCTGACCGCTGGCGGCGGGACGCGGACGCGGTGGGGGAGCCGCCGCAGCCTGTGGAGCAGGCGCGGCCTCCGTGCGGGCGGCTTCCCGGGGCGCCAGGATCATGTGCATGAAGCGACCTTCCATGCGCGGAGCGCGCTCCTGCACGGCAAACCCCGCCAGCTCTTGAAAGAGACGCTCGAGCAGCCCCATGGCCAGCTCAGGATGGGCCATCTCACGGCCTCGGAAGCGGATGGTGACCTTCACCTTGTCACCGTCTTCAAGCAGGCGCCGCGCCATTCGGTACTTCACCTGGAAGTCGTGCTCGTCGATCTTGGGCCGCATGGTCACTTCGCGAAGCTCGACCAGCTTGCGCTTGGCTTTGGCCTCGCGGTCTTTCTTGGACTGCTCGTACTTGAAGCGGCCGTAATCCATCATGCGGCAAACGGGAGGATCTGCGGTGGGGGAGATCTCGACCAGGTCTTTCTCTCGTTCATCTGCCAGCCGCTGCGCCTCGCGCAGGGAAAGTACTCCCAGCTGCTGCCCCTGGTCGTCGATCACGCGCACGTCGCGCGCGCGAATCTCCTGGTTGACCCTCAGTTTCTTCGAAATGGAACTCCACCTCCGTTGAGATTTCGATATCGCTCAGCCCGCGTGAGTCGTGACACTTCGCGCCCTCACCGACGCTGAACGGCGACACCAACCTTCATTATACCCGATGATCGGCTCCGGCGGAACATGCGCGGAACAGGTCAAGATGGGAGGGATTTGTTCACAGGCAGACAGATTCCTTCGAGACGCGCACCGCAGAGGAGAATCGGCGCAGGCCGGCAAGGCACGCGGGTGGAGGAGGAAGACGGGCCGGCGCGAGAACATGACAGACATGCGCTGCTACGACAACCCGCTGCACATCTCTGCGCTGACGCGAGGATGGGCCACATGGTGATCGCACTCGTGCATGGCCTCATCATCGCCCTGTTCCTCGGACTGGGCGCGCGGTGGCCGCGCTCGGGCGGTCGTGGGCTGACGGCCGACACGCTGCTGAACCTGGCGAACGGCGCGCTGCTGTTCGGCCTGAGAACGCTCTTCGTGACCTGGGCCGCGATGTCGATAGACCTTCCGCGCTGCGATCTCTCGAGCGTGAAGGGCTTTGGTCCACAGCTGCTCGTGGTGTTCCTCATCTCCGACTTCACCCGCTACTGGGTGCACTACCTGCATCACCGCATCCCTCTGCTCTGGCGGTTCCACGCGGTTCATCACAGCACGTCTCGGCTCGACGCCACAGCCGGGCTGCGCATGCACCTGGTCGACTTCGTGCAGCTGTCGCTCATCCCGGTGGTGCTCTTCGGCGTGCTCTTCGACGTCTCGTCCTTCGACCCGTGGGTCTGGCCCGCGCTCGTGATCATCACCGATCTGTTCGATGCCTTTCAGCACGCCGACATCGACATGTCGCTCAACCATCCGCTGGCCACGGCGTTTGACTGGGTCTTCAACAACCCGGTCTTCCACAGCTGGCACCACTCCATCGACCCCGGCGCCCTGCACGGCAACTATGGCCAGGCGCTCACCATCTGGGACCGCATCTTCCAGACCCACGTTCCACACACGCGAAGCGCCACAGCTGTCGGCCTTCCTTCCGGCGAGCGCCTCCGCGGGACTTTGTGGGGCCTGCAGATGCTGCGCCCGGAAGGCGCAACGACGGCGCGCACGGAACACATCACCGCGTGACAGGGCGGTCTGCTATACTGTGAACATCTGACGAGGAGCCGAGCCCTTCCCCATGGCCGAAACCATCCTGGTCGTCGATGACGAAGAGGCAATTGTGGAGTTCGTCGAGATCAACCTGCGACGCGCTGGCTTCGACGTGATCAAGGCCTACACCGGAAACGACGGTGTCCTGGCCGTGAGAGAGGCGCGTCCCAGCCTCGTCGTGCTCGACATCATGCTGCCAGACATCGACGGGTTCCAGGTCTGCAGGGAGATACGTCGGTTCTCTTCGGTGCCCGTCATCATGCTCACGGCGCGCACCGAAGACAAGGACAAGATATCCGGCCTCGAGACGGGCGCCGACGCCTACCTCGTCAAGCCGTTCAACCCTGACGAGCTCATTGCCTGGATCCAGGCGGTGCTGCGACGCTTCACCCCCGCGGCGAGCGATCCCGCCAACGCGCCGCTGCTGTTCGGAGATCTCTCCATCGACGCCACCGCCCGAAAGGTCTGGCGCGGAAGCCGGCAGATCGAGCTGTCGCCTCGGGAGACCGAGCTGCTCATCTTCTTCGCGCGCAACACCGGGCGCATCTTCACGCGCGCAGAGCTCCGACGCGGCGTCTGGGGAGACGAGTTCCTCGAGGAGCGCAGCGTCGATGTCCATGTGCGTCGGCTACGCGAGAAGATCGGAGACGACGCCCTCGAGCCCCGCTACATCATTACCGTCTGGGGCACCGGATACAAAGCCAACCCTGACCTTGCCCCGAACGCGGAGTAGCGCGCGCCTGCGCCCCCTTCTCGGCTACGCCGCCTCCGCCGCCCGACCGGCTTCAGCGACCCATCTGACGACGGGAAGCCGCCTCAACAGCGCGTGACACAATGTACTCAGCGATACGCTCGGAGGCCCCTGGTGGCCCCATTCGATCATATCCCGCAGCCTGCATGCGGGCATAGCGCGACGGGTCTTCAAGTATGGCGCAGACCTCATCGGCCAAGGCCGCCCCGGCGCGGTCGACCACTGAAAGCGCATCGCCCAGCAACCCCTTCTGACGCGCGCGATACCAGCCCATCGGCTGCTTGCCGTCAGAGTCGAACGAGACCACGGGCTTGCCCATGCCCACGGCCTGCTCGTTGCCGGTTCCCGCCTGTCCGATGACCAGCTGGGCGGGCCTCACCACATCACCGAAACGACCCCGGACCAGGAGAAGGCGCTGTCCGTGGCCTTCCAGCAGACCCTCGCAACCGTCTCCTGCGAAGGCAGGGTCATCGCGCCACGACCAGCCCTGAGTGGCGGCAACACGAGCAAGCTCAGCCACATCGATGGAATCCGCTAGCGCCATCACATAGAACATGCGACGGCGCTGGCCCAGCAGCCGCGACGCGTCGAGGAGCACCGGCAGGTCTCGGAAGGCCACCTTTCGACTGCCCGGAAGGATGGCGACACAGGTTGCGTCACGCGGCACCGGCAGATCGTCAGCGGTCACGCCGAGGGAGTCCATCATGGCGTTCCCCACCCACCGGGCGTTCACCCCGTGCCCACGCAGCGTGGCCGCCGTGGGCTCATCGCGGGTGAAGACCGTGTCGCAGAACCGACGGAAGACGACACGCTCCAGCCAGGAGTAGGCATAGTAGTAGTTCGACTTCGCGGTGCCCACCATGATCACGGGCTCTCGCGCGAAAAGGGCACCGAAGAGCGTCGGAATCGTGTCTCCCACGGCAACCAGGGCGCCGAGACGCCCCCGCAGCCTTCGCAAGGTGCGGATCTGCTCGAGGGTCATGGCCCAGAGGCCGGCCCGCAGGTCGGTGAAGACATTCGACCAGCCGGCAAGGAGAAGCCCTCCGCTGGGCATGAGCTCGCGAGGCCCCACCGTCTCGATGCCCAGGCGCTGATAGGCCTGTCCCTCACCCACCAGCGGCATTGCGAAAACGCGAGGCGCGTTCTCCAGTCGCAGGATGTGCTCCACGACGCTTGCGGCAATGGTGTCTTCGCCGAAGCCATTGCTCAACACGAGGACGTCACCCGCGGGGAGGTGGGGAGCCACGGTCAGGCAACCCCCTCGGCTGCTCGATCGGCTTCTTCGACGCCGGCCCCCGCCATGGGCACGAGCGCGTAGTCGACGATCTCGATGCCCCCGCCCTCGTTCACGCGGAGGCGCATCTTGCCCACGAACCGACCATAGCTGCCCGTCTGAACGATGGCGGCGCCTCCGACGCGACGAGGAGTCTCGAGAAGCGTGTGCGAGTGCCCCCCCACGATGACATCGATGCCCGCCACGGCGCGGGCGATCTCACAATCAGCCTCGAATCCGCTGTGACTGAGCAGCACGAGAACGTCGACCTGCCCCCGGAGCGATGAGACCAGCGCGGGGAGCACGTCGAGGGGGCGTCGGAACTCAAATCCGAACAATGTCTGCCACAGGGAAGGTTCGAGGTACTGCACGGGAGTGAGGCCGAGGAAGCCGACGCGCGTTCCCCCCACGTCCTTGATCAGCGTCGGCTGCCACAGGTGGTTCACCTTGCCGCGAAGATCGCGCACGTTGGCGCACACGAAGGGAAACCCGACCTGGGCGCGACGACGGCGGAGCACCCCCCGCAGGTAGTTGAACTCTCGATTGCCGAACGCCATTGCGTCGTATCCGACGCGGCTCATGGCGTCGAGAATCGGCTCGTGAAGCCGAAAGACGGTATTCGAACCGCGAATGGCGTCGCCCGCGTCGACGAGCAGGGTAGAGGCGTCCCGCGGATACGCCTCGAGAAAGGGGAACACCGAACGACGATCGTGCATGTCGTTGGTGTGCAACAGGGTGAGCTCGCGTCGCATCAGCGCACGAAGTCCTTCCACCCGGCTTGTCGGATCAAGCACCGCCCCCAGAGGCTGCCGGCCCGGGTACGTCGTCGAAGCGCGAGAGCGCGCCGCCGCAGACCAGCGAGGCGCCCAGCACAGCGCCGAGCACGCCGCCGGGCAGCCCTCCGACCGTCTGCCCGCCGTAGACGAGCCCGAGAAGGGCAACCCAGGAGATCCACTGCGAGCGAACCGAGAAGAAGAGGGTCCGACCCAACGTGTATCCGAGAAGGCCCCCGATGATCCCGGCCTCGATGGCGCCCACCACGTTCCCGGATGGCGCCTCGGGGGGCACCCCGTTGCCATAGCCCGTCAGAAGGCCAAAGACGATTCCGAGCAGACTGAGGCCGATCTCGAGCTCTTTCTCCTGAGATCGAAGCAGAGGGCTCACGCCCGCGCTGCTGCGCGCCGGCTCGTCGTTGACGGAAGATGCGCTCTCCGGCGCCTCATCGTCGACCTCGGTGACCTCGGCCTCGATCTCGACGCCACTCGTCTCACCGGCGGCGCGCTTGCCCGCCGTGCCCGTCTTGCGAAACTTCTTGGACATGAAAAATCCCTTTCGTGCATCAGATCGACAGCGCTACGTCGACGATCTACCCGCGCAACACGAGCTCCCAGACGCGAGACTGCATGATGAGCTTGGCCAGCATCATGAAGATCATCACCGTGAACAAGGCGAGGGTGTGGATCTCGGCCGAGGAGATGACCCCCCACCGGAAGGTTCCCTGGCGGTGCGAGTAGGGGGTCAGACGGGGAAGCACCCGGGGAACGCTGGCAAGGTACTGCTGGTAGTCGTCCCCGAACATCTTCGAGAGATAGGCCTCTTCGAGCGGAATGATGATGCCGTACACCGTCACATAGCTGACGATCTGCACCGAGGCGAGAAGCCAGCGCAGCGACCAGTCGAGACCACCACACCCCACGATGACGAATCCGAACGCGGTGATGAAGTTGCCGACATACAGCGGATTGCGAACGTAGGCATAGGGCCCGGCAGTGACCAGCTGCGGCGCGATGACGCGACTCTCTCGCGTGGTGGTGCCGGAATAGCCGACGCCCCAGATGCGCAGCGCCTCTCCGAGCGCGGCCACCAGAAGGCCGAGAAGAAAGCTCTCCTTTGTCGGGCGGCAGAGCGCGAGAACGAGCGCCGCAGATGGAATCAAGACATAACCGCGCCAGCGAAAGACCCACTCTCTCATGCGGGCACCTCCAGTCGTACAGGTCTGCAAGCATCGAGGATCACATCAGCCATGCGATCGGAGGCCCCCTGGCCCTGCGTCAGGCTGCGCAGCTGCGCGCTCATCTCGGCGCGCCGCCGATCGCTCTGCAGCAGATCGGCCGCGACCCGGGAGATCTCGCCTGGCTCGTGCTCCACGCGAACCTCCGGAACCACCTCACGTTGCGCGAGCACGTTCGGAAGTGCGGTGAACTTGATCTTGCGAAGGATTCCCTTGAGAAGATGACGTCGGATGCGCGAGGCCAGCGGCATCATGCTCAGGAAGGCACCCAGTCCGCCCCGCGGGATTCGGGCGCGCCACGACATGGCCACCACCATGGGGCGTCCCAGGCAGGCCATCTCGGCGGTGTTCGTGCCGGGAATGGTGAGCAGCATGTCAGCCACGTTCATGAGATCGTACTGCTGGCCTTGAACCACGTTGATGCGCAGCCCTCTCTCGGTCTCTACGGTGAGACGGCCGTCATCGGCCACGATGAGCGTGCCGTTGCTGCCCGTGAGATAGGGCGACGACTGTGCCACGAGGCAGCGACGCAGCTCATCGTGTGAGATGAACGGTGAGAGGGCGAGCGCGAACTGCACGTTCGGCACGTCACGGGCCAGATCTTCGGCCACCCGGAGGAAGACCGAAAGGCTTGCCTGCACGTGATAGCTCCGGCTGCCGGGGAAGATGCCCACCGTGAGGGCGTCTTCACGCAGCTGCCACTGTCGCAGCGCCTGGGTGCGGCTGAGCTTGGGGCGAACGGCCTCGAACATCAGGTTGCCCACCAGCTGCACCTTGCTCTCCGGGACCCCTGCGTTGACGAGGTCAGCCCGCGTCTTCGCGTCGGCGACACAGATCTGGCGGAAGTAGCGCCCCCACGACGATGGCCGATCGGTGTAGGCCACCGCGGGGAAGCCAAGCTTGCGCGCCATGAGAACAGCGTGCCAGTAGTCACCGCCGAGGAACACCACGACCCCGTCGTTGGCAGGACGGTAACGCGACTCACCGATGCCGGAGAGGTAGGAGAGAAACTCGCGCGGTGACAGCACCAGATCGACATCAGACCACGAATCAGCGATCTCGGCCTCACGCCCGCTGGCGTATGGACAAGGGACGAGCATCACGATGATGCGCGCGCTCGCGGATCTCTGTCGAACCTTCTCGACGGTCACCCGAACCCAGGAAGACAGCTCTCCAGGACTGTTCGTGATGACGACCACATCAGGGCCCATTGGAGATTGTCTCCCAGATGTACTCAGCGACCCGGTCGATGGCGCCCGGGCGGCCGAGTTCATTCTTGACCTTCAAAAGGTTGTCCTTCATCTCTGCAAGCCGCACCGGGTCTGTGAGGAGCGCCATTGCCTCCGCGCAGATGCGTGCCGGACTGGCGTCGTGCTGAATGAGCTCAGGAACCACCTTGCGCTGGAGCACGAGGTTGGGCAGCCCCATGAAGGTGAAGTCGGTGAGGACGAACTGCGCCAGGAAATAGTCGAATCGCGCCAGGCGGTACACCAGTATCATGGGCGTCTCGTGTATCACGGCTTCGAGGCTGGCGCTGCCGCTGGTCATGATCAGCAGGTCGGCCACGGTCATGACCGCATTGCTTCCCCCCTCGACCACGGTGAGCGACAATCCCGGCGCGTGGCGAGCCGCGGTCTTTCTCACGAGAGCAGACAGGCCGGGCGAGGCCACGGGAACCAGGAAGTGCACGTCGGGCAGCGAGCGGGCGAGGCGCGCCGCGGCTTCGAAGATGCTCGGGCTGATGCGCGAGATCTCCGCCCTTCGACTTCCGGGAAGAAGACCGACATAGCGCCGGCCCGCGGGCAGCCCAAGGCGGGCGATCACCTCATCACGAGGGCCCTCGGGAACGACGGTGTCGAGAAAGGGGTGGCCGAAATAGGCCACGGGCTGGTTTGCCTGCTGGAACATGCGCTCGGTGTAGGCAAACGTGGCCACGACGTGATCGACACGCCGCGCCACGGTTCTCACCCGCTCCGGGTTCTTCGTCCAGGCAGACGGGGGAAAGTAGTAGAGCGTGCGCAATCCCAGGTTTCGCGCAACCTTGGCCAGGCGCATGTTGAATCCGGGGCAGTCGATGAGCACCACCAGATCAGGTCGGGAGCGCGCCACCACGTTGCACAGCCTGCGCCAGATCATCCACAGGAGCGGGAGGCGAACCAGGGCATCCCAGATGCCGATGAAGCCCCAGGTCGAGCTGTCTTCGAGCAGCCGAGCACCCGTGGCACGGATGCGCTCAGCCCCCACCGCCTCGATCTCGAGTGTGGGGTCGACGCGCCAGAGCGCTTCGATGAGCCTGGCGCCCTGAAGATCGCCGGAAGCCTCCCCCGTCACGATCAGCATGCGCAGGGGCCTGCCGCGACGGCCAGAACCTTCCCCGCCTTCCGCCGGGCGAAGCCCGTCGACGCTCGGGGTCTCGTGATCAGGCACGCCCGTCAGTCCGTGACCGGCGTTCCTTCGCGGTGCGCCTCGCCGCGATGCTGCCGGCCATTCCCGTTGCGCTCGGCGAAGCGCATCAGCACGCCCATGCGAGACTTCTGGCCCATGAACGAGACCAGATGCTCGATCTCTGGATAGAGGTGAACCTGCTGCCGCACAGCCTCGAGAGCCTCCGGGAGGTTCAGGCCGCTGCGGGTGATGAGACGAAACGCCTGGCGCAGGGCCGCGCGCACATTGGGCTTGATGCCGCGACGCTTGAGGCCGATGCTGTTGATCTCGTAGATTCTTGCGGGCTGGCCGTCGACAATGGAGTAGGGCGGGATGTCCTTGATGACCTTGGCGGCGCCTCCGACCATGGCCATGGTCCCGATGCGGACGAACTGGTGCACCCCCGCCATGCCGCCGAGCACAACGAAGTCCTCGATCTCGACGTGGCCCGCCAGCCCGGAGTAGTTGGTCATGATGATGCCGTTGCCGAGCACGCAGTTGTGGGCGACGTGGGTGTACGCCATGAGGAGATTGTCATTGCCCACCACCGTGGCCCCGAGATGGTTGTAAGCCCGGTTGATGGTCACATACTCGCGGATGACGTTGCGGTCACCGATGCGCACGTGCGACTCCTCGCCGCGATAGCGAAGGTCTTGAGGCGCGGTTCCGAGGATGGCGCCGGCGTGGATCTCGTTGTCAGCCCCGATGCGCGTCCAGCCATCGATGACAACGTGAGAGGCGATGCGCGTGTTGGGACCGATGACGACGTGAGGTCCGATCACGGTGAATGCGCCAACGCGCACGCTCTTGTCGAGCTGCGCTTCCGGATGGATCTGCGCCGTCGGATGGACGTCGAACGCAATCGATCCAGGGGCAGATAGCTGATGCGTCACTTGGATTACCTCCGCCGAGGGTTCATCTGCCGCCGTTCTCCTGCGAGGGCAGATCACCCGCTGGCCGTATCTTCAACCTTCGGCCCGACAGCCCTCTTCCGGGGCCCGTTCCGCTTGGGTGGGGCGTGTCGCCGGCTGAGGGCTCAGCCGGCCACGGCAACCCGCGCGCGAGAGAACGCGGCGTTGCTGCTCACGAGCTTCATGTTGTTCACTGCCGAGATGGCCAGCTCGAGCGCCCGCTTGCCATCTTCACCCGTCACCAGCGGCGTGCGATTGGTGGTCACGCACTCCGTGAAGTGCTCGAGCTCCAGGCGCAGGGGCTCTTCCTTCTTGATCGGGATGTACTCCGGGGGATTGGTCTGCTTCTCATTGTCCGGCGTGAGAATCGCCAGCGTCTGGTTGATGAAGTCGAGGCTGAGCGTTCGAACGTTGTCGCCGTCCTCCTCGACCACCTGAAGGTGTCGCAGGCGCTCTCCGCTGACCCGGCTGGCCAGGAGATTGGCGATGCAGCCGTTGGTGAAGCGCACCTGGACCGACGCAAGATCTTCGTGCGGCGAGTAGAGCGAGCGCCCCAGCGCCGTGACCTCCTCGACGGGGGAGTCGACGAGGTTCAGAAGGATGTCGAGGTCGTGGATCATCAGATCCCAGATGACCCCCACGTCGGTGTTTCGCCGAGAGGGGTAGCTGAGGCGATGGGACTCCACGTACAGCGGCGTCTTGACCATCTTCTTCAGAAGCGCCACCGCCGGGTTGAAGCGCTCGAGATGACCTACCTGAAGGATCAGGTTGCGACGCTTGGCCAGGCTGACCAGGTGCTTGGCCTGCATGATGTCGACGGTGATGGGCTTCTCGACCAGCACGTGAATGTCGTTCTCGAGGAACTCGCGGGCCAGATCGTAGTGCATGCTCGTGGGGACGACGATGTTGACCGCCTGCACGCGGGAGAAGAGGTCACGATAGTCGGTGAAGAGGTTCGTGCGATAGCGCTGGGCGACCTGATGACCGCGCAGCTCATTGATCTCGACCACGCCCACGAGCTCGACATGGGGCATCTCTGAATAGATGCGCGCATGGTGCTGACCCATGTTGCCGATTCCGACGACGGCGACCTTCACTCGTTCCAACTTTCTGTTCCTCCTCGAGGCGCCTGTCCGCGGGTTCTCACGGCGACCCTCGTCGCCCCGCGGGAGGGATACATCGCTATCTCACGGTCACGGGGCGATGATTGTCCGCTTCCATTCCACATGAGGGGGCAATGCCCTCTTTCAACGATTCCGATTGACCGCAACAGTACTGACTCCAGATTGCCTTGACAAGTTGCTGGTTTGCCGCGTGCCCGGGCCTCACGGCCACGACGTGGGCACGCAGGCGGAGCCCGAGGGTCGCGAGGTCTCCCAGCAGATCGAGGGCCTTGTGCGCAGCAAGCTCGTTCGGCATGCGCAGGGGGCTGGAGTAACCGTCGGGCATGACAACGATGGCGTTCTCCAGGCTTCCTCCTCGGGCCAGGCCAGCCGCCCGAAGGGCCTCGACCTCTTCGAGGTAGCAGAACGTCCGGGCAGTGGCCAGCGTGCTGCGAAAGCGCTCGGGGGTCACGATGATGTCGGCGGCCTGACTTCCTGCAACAGGGTGCGCCGTGACCGACGCCGCGGACACGCGCAGCTGCGGCGAGGGCAGGGCCAGCAGATGCGTCTCCCCAACGGAGACCAGCACCGGCTCGACCACGTCGATGACACGGGCCTCTCCATCACACGCCGCGATGCCGGCCGAATCGACGGCCGCCAGCCAGGGTGCGGCACTGCCGTCGAGAATGGGCATCTCCTCGGCGCTGATGTCGATGAGCAGGTTGTCGATGCCGAGCGCGTAGGTGACCGCGAGCAGATGTTCGACGGTTCTCACGCCCGCAGACGGGTTTCGCAGGGCCGTGCATCGCTGGCCCGCCTCGAGCGTCTGCGGACCCACCGCGATCTCGGGGGCATCAGCGAGGTCGATGCGCCGAAAGCGGATGCCGTGATCGCGCGGAGCGGGGTGCAACGTGACCTCCACGTCGACGCCGGAGTGCAGCGCCACCCCCGACACCGTGACGGCACATTGCAAGGTCTGCTGGGGAAATTTCTCAGATGCCATCTCTGCCTCGCGAGGTCTCCTGGGGAGGAGACTGTATCAGGATGCGCGCCGGATAGTGGGACCCGGCCTGCGGCATGGTGATGATGCGAACCGTGCGGTTCTGCTGCGGCAGGAGCTCGAGCGTGCTGATGAGCTGGCGCGCGGGAGGCTTGAGACAGGCCGATTCGAGAAGCCGCCCCTCCACGAGAAAGCTCCCGAGGGCCACCCCGTTCACCGGCTGGAAGTACAGGGAGATTCTGCGGGTCTCCGAGGTGGGGTTCTGGAGCTCGACGCGAAGCTCGTAGAGAACACCGTAATTGCCCGTGTTCGGCTCACCGCTGACCGGGTCGATGAGCCAGGGAGACTTCCCGAAGGGAATCTCGCGTGCATCAGACGAGCCCGCCACATACTTCTCGTTCACGAGGATGTTCGGGCGAGCGAAGACCCCCTTCGGATGGATGCGAAACGGATTGAACGGGGCGTCGACCACCTTCTCGATGCGACCCACGCGCTCTCTGTCAGCGCTCGTCTCGACGGTGACGCGGAGCTCATCGCCCGAGAGGAGCTGCATCTGGGCCAGACCCGAGACGATCTCACGCGCGGGCATGCGATACTGCGCCAGCGACCAGGTGCGATGCGGGGGAATCGTGAGAACCACGCCCTGATTGCGCGAGAGGTCCTCGAGGAAGCGCGTGTTGCAGCGGTGACCGACATAGAGCTCTTCCTGGGCGGGCCCTCCGTCAGCCTGGAGCACGTGCACGCGCACCGGCTCAGCGCTCGGATTGGTCAGGTTCACCCAGAGGTACTGCACACCGCCTCCCGCGTTGAGGTGCGAGTACAGCAGACGGGTCGGCTGGTCTCGGCGAAACGCGCTGCTGAACAGGACGCCCTCGCCGCCGATCTTCTCCGGACGATTGCTGAGCATCAGCAAGACGGGCGCCTGGAGAGCGGTGTTCTCGTTGCGAATCACAACGTCGACCACACGGCTCACCGTGAAGTAATCGGGGCCCTCGATGCTAACCGAGACCTTTACCGTGGCCTCGGCCCCGACCCCCAGCGACGATGGCAGTGGCGTGAGCATGCGGGTCTCGACCGTGGCTCCCGGCTTCGAAGTGACCGCCGTGCGAATGCCCAGCGCCACCCCCTCCTCGAGGGTCTCCGCGGAAGCCGGCGTTCCCGTCACGTCCTGGCGCACGCGCTCAGAGATCGTGCCCGCCACCTCCTTGATGGCCACCGGCACCTTCACCGCCGCCCCGCCACGCGTCACCTGAAGCGTGCAGCGACCGATCTCTCGGGCCTTCAACGTGATCACGTCGGCACTCACTGACGCCGTCAGCCCGCGGCCGCTGGCGCGGACCTGGATGGGCCCTGTGGCAAGACCAGCAACCTTGAGGGTCCGGACTCCCCCGACCCCCATCACAAGGCTGTCGGGGGTGACTGCGAGAAAGCCTACACCCACAGCCGAGCGGAGGCCTCTCACCCAGCGCTCGGCGAGCTCCTTTGAGGAGCAGCCGTTGGCCTTGGCCTGAAGATCGTCGACGGTGCAGATGGGGCGACCTGCCCAGACGATGCAATAGAGGCCTTTGCGCTGCACGGCCTCGATGGTGGCGGCGGGCTTGCGAGCGCGTATCGCTGCGTCGACGTTGCGCTGAACCACTTTGGCACGCGCGTCAGCGCTGGCTTTGGCATCTCCCGCAAAGGTCATGACCACCGTGCCTCCCACCAGAACGGTGGGACGAGCAACTGCCGATCCGATGCTCAGCAGGGCAAATGCGGCGATCAGCACCAGGGCCCGGCGGATCATGACGGATCGGCCTCCTGGGCCAGCCGCGCCTCCAGCGCCGCAAGACGGGCTGCCAGCGCAGGCACGCGATCGAGCTGCGACTGCAGCCAGCGATGCTCCTCCACGGGACGCATGGGGTATCCCTCGACGTGGCTGCCTGCAGGCACGTCTTTCGTGATGCCGGTGCGCGACTCGGCGATGGCACCACGATGGATGGTCTGATGGGGAAGCGTTCCAACGGCGGCGCCCAGGGTGACCTGGTCCTCGAGGGTGCAGCTTCCCGCGATGCCTGTCTGCGCGCCGATGCGGCAATCGTGTCCGATGCGGACGTTGTGGCCGACCTGGGCCTGCGGGCCGATGACCGTACCCGCCCCGACAATCGTATCAGAGGTGGTTCCTCGGTCGACGCAGACACCTGCGCCGATGAACGCGCCGTCTTCCACGACCACGCCGCCCACCTGGGGGACCTTGTGGTGGACGCCCCCGTCTTCGACGAAGCCGAAGCCGTCAGAGCCGATCACCACGGCGGGGCCGACGATGACCCCGTTCCCCAGCCTCACCTGATGCAGCAGGACTGCGCCCGCACCGATGACGCAATCGGCGCCGATCGCACAGCCGTCGCCCACGCACGCACCGTCTTCAACACGGCTGCGCGCGCCGATGCGAACCCCGTCGCCAAGCACGACGAACGGGCCGAGGCACACGTCTTGAGCAAGCTCGACCCCTTGACCCAACACGCAGGTCGGATGGACCTGCGCGTTCTCTGCCATCGTGCTCACAGCGCTCCGCCTTCTCTCTCGTACTGTCGTCACTCTCGCAGGAGAGCCGGTCAGCGCGCCTTCTTGCCGTCCTTGAGCTCGGCCTGAACCTCGATGGTGATGTCGTAGCCCAGGCGCTGGTAGAGATGCAGCCACGGCGTATCGAGCAAGACGATGTCGAGGTTCTTCTCCTTGGCCACGGCCGTGGACGCCGTGCGGATCTCCTCGGTCAGCTTGTCGACGAACTTGCGGCGGGTCTGATCCCACTTCTGAATCGATTGCTCGAGCTCTTGCTTGCGCTGGTCGTCCTTGAGGAACGCCTCGACCTTCTTGGGGTCGGTGCCGAGCTCGCCGATGAGGCGCTGCCGCTCCTGGACGTACTGCTCGCTGAACTTCTTGTAGTCATCGATCTCTGGCAGGACGCGCTCGAGATTGACGACGCCGAAGCGAAGGCCTGCCTTGTCTGCGTGCGCGCGTGACGCGCAGCCTGACATGAACGCGCCCGTCAGCGCAACGCCGAGCAGGACCACGAAGGATGCGACTCTGATCTTCAAGTTCGTGAAGCTCCCTGTTGATGAAGCGGTCGGCGCTGCCGACCCAGACTGGTAGACCCCGTGGGTTTGTCGGATCACGGGGTTCCCGTAGAGGCTGACGGGGACGAAGCACCCGCCGCCTGCTTGAGCGCCAGCTCGGTGAGATCCTGGCACTTGATGTTTACGCGGTAGTCACCGACCACCAGCGGAACCTTCTGCTCCTCGGCGAGCTTGCGCACGTTCTCTCGGATCTGCGCCATGATGGCGTCGTGCACGCGCTCTCTCTGCGTCTTCAGCTCGGTGAGCTGCCCCGAGAGGCGATCGCGTCGGGCCTTCTCCTCCGCCGACAGCTTGCCCTGAGACTTCACAGCGCCCGCGATGAGGCGTTTCTGCTCGGCCTTGAGCTTGTCCTCGATCTTCTTCTGCTCGGCCTTGAGGTGTGCTTGTGCCTGCTCGGAAGCCGCTTTCAGCCCGCCGACGAGCTCGTCCTTGTGGGCCTCGAACCGCGCCTTCAGCTCGCGCTGCTTCAGCTGCATCGCGGCCTGGAGGTCGGCCACCTTCGTGGGCTCCATGCCAGACACCCCATACTTCGAGAGCACCGCGCCCTGTCGTGCACGGATCTGGCTGTCGACCTCGGCCTTCACCTTGGCGCTGTAGGCGTTGAAATCAGCCTGGTGCTTTGCCAGGGCAGCCTTTCGCCGCGCATCGAAATCAGTGGCCAGCTCCTTGCGAAGCTCGTCACGTCGCGTCTCTTCCTTGTCGGTGAGCCTGGCCAGCTGGTCTTGCAGCGACTTGCGCTGCTCTTCGTCGGTGGCGGTCTGGAGATCGAGCTGGAGCTGAAGCTTCTGGGCCTGATCGGCCTTCAGCACCGCCTCCATCTGCTCGGCAACCCGCCCCTCCATCTTTCGCTTGGCGTCTTGCATCTCGGCGTCGACGGCCTGCTGTATCTCGACCTGCCGCGCGGCGATCTTCTGACGCGCCACGAGAAGCAGGGGTTCGGAGGCCTTCGCCATCTCGGCCTGCAGCTTGACCTTGGTATCGGCGCCAGGGCCTACCGTGATGGCCCCGCCAGCGCCCGCTTTTCGCTTCAGCTCTTCCTGGTAGGCCTGGAGCTGGGAACCGATGCTGGCGGCTTCTGCCTTCAGGGTCGACTCCACGGCCGCCTTGCGGGCGTCGATGTCGCTCTTCATGCGCGCCACATCAGCCTGGAACTTCTCGACCAGACGATTCTTCATGGCGTCGAGCTGCTTGCGGATGTCCTTTACAAGCTCGTCCTGACTGGGTCCGCTTGACTCGATCTGCGCGCTGAGATAGGCGATCTCCTGATCGATCTGCTCAAGACGGGTGAAGTCGGGGTTCGCGCGCATCAAGCGCTCGATGTCGACCACCCCGACGTGGCTCAGCACGTCTTCCGCCACGGGGCTTGCCACGGGCTGCGCAGGCGCAGCGCTGACAGGCCAGCGGAAGACGAGGCCGACGCCCAGCCCGGTGGCGACAGCAAGCGTGAGAACGTTGCGGATCGCGTGTGAGATCTTCATGCGAGCCCTGCCTTCCACGGTTGGCTAGATGAGCTTCTTGATGACATCATCGGTGAGGTTGCGGCCACCCCACATGATGTGGTGGCTGTTCAGGACGAGACTGAGGCCCTTCTCCTTTGCCACCGACGTGATGGCCTCGGTGACCTTGTCGTTGACGGGCTTCATGACCTCGACCTGCTTCTCCTGGAACGCCTTGGCCATCTCCTGACGGACCTTCTCGCGGTCATCGGGCGACAGGTTCTTGGCCTTCGCCTGAACCTCACCGGCCATCTTCTGATACTCGACGAGCATCTTCTGCTGGGCTTCCTTGTAGAGACGCAGCTCGGAGATGGTCTCCTGGTTGACGTAGCCCACGGTGCTGTCTGCGGGATCAGCCGGCTCGGTCTCCTTCGAGAGATCGGCGGACTTCATCTCTTCGAACTTCTTCTTGACGTCTTCGGTCACGTCGGCTACGCCCGTGACCACGATGCGCTTGTCGAGAACGACCTTGTAGCCGCGCTCCTTCGCAAGGCTGGCGATGGCAAGGGTCACGCGACGGTTGAGCGGTGTGACGCGCTTGCCCTGCTCCTGCTGGAGGTCGTCGCGCATCTGCACCCGCAGCTTCTCGGCCTCTTCCGGAGAGAGCTTCTTGTCCTTGATGATCTGGAGCAGCTCAGTCTCCTTGTGGTTGCCCAGCTCCTCGAGGTCCTTCTTGGCCTTGGTGAACTCCGGCAGGGCATAGATGGCCTCAGAGTCGAGCATCGCCACCTGCTGCGTTCCTTGTGAAGATCCGCCGAGCGGGCTCCCGCCGGGGGTCTTCTTCGTGAACAGGAGCACACCCACCACCGCGATGACCGCGACGGCCACCACGATGAGCAGCCCTCTCAGCATTGCCTGGGGTCCGCTGTCCGCCTTGTTGTCGGTGTCTGCCATGTCGATTCTTTCCTCTTGAGCGGACGGGTGCCAGGCGGGCCGTGAGGCCCAGCGGCAAGAGGCGCCCGCTCCAAATTGATGTTGGACTATACCTTATTCAGTCGAGTTTCGCAAGTTCTCGAGCCAGCGACCCAGGCCGGTGGGCGCGCATCGCGACGACGCTTCCGGGAGACACGCTCCCAGAGCGCTGTCGAGACAGCGCTGACACACTCCCGCTCCTGCCGTCTCCAGAGAGACGGATCAGAACGATTGACCGAGGTTGATGGTCGAGCGATTTCCCCGATCTCCCATTGAGTAGTCGAGACGGATCACGCCGAGGCCGAGACTCGGAAAGACCAGGCGCAGACCGACGCCCACGTCCTTGTAGAGGCGGAACGGCTGATTGCTGAACCAGGCGTCGCCCATGTCGGTGAAGATCGCGCCGTTGAGCAGCTTCAGCTTGGCGATGGGGAAGCGGTACTCGGCATTGAAGAGAACGAAGCGGCTGCCGATGAACGAGTTGTCAGGATATGCGCGCAGCGTGTCTGAGCCACCGAGGTAGAAGATCTCGGTGACCGGGAGCGCGCCATTGCCAGCCCCGGCCCACAGGCGCATCGCAATGGTGTTGCTGCGCTGCGGAATGTAGTGACGGATCTCGAACTGTGCCTTGCTGAAGCTGAAGTTGCCCCCCAGCGGTCCGCCGCTGACAGCGATTCCGCCGTTGGCGTAGGTTCCCTGATGGGGGTTGAAGAGGTCGTCACGGGTGTCGCTGAGCACGTTCACCGAGAGCGAGTTCGCGATGCCGGTGCCGAGACCGATGGGCACGTAGGCCGAAGCCGCCGCCTGGGTGATGTTGAGCGACTCGTGCTTGAACGTGGCGAACATGCGAACGTCGTCGCTCAGGAACTTGCCGTAGGTGAGCGTTCCACCGGTGCGCCGATCGTTGTAGAGCGCGTAGGCGTTGGCCACGCCGCCCTGGACGATGACCGGCTGGCGCAGGTTGTTGTACGAGCTGTGGTAGAGCGAGATGCCGGCGGAGTCCTGCTGGTCGTTGAGCACGGGGTCGAAGTAGCTGACACCGTACGACTCGATGTTCACGCCGCGCTGCCACGACACCGACGCCGACTTGCCGGTGCCGTTGTAGTTGCGCTCGGAGAACGAGATGGCGCCCGTGACACCAGACTGGAGCGCTCCCGTGCCACCGCCCGTGTAGCCGAGGCCGAGGGTGGCCATTCCCGTCTTCTGCTCCTTGACCTTCAAGACGAGAACGACCTTGCCCGCCTCAGAGCCGGGCTCGGGCTCAACGTTGACGGTCTCGAAGAAACCGCTCGAGTTGAGTCGCTCGATGTCGCGCTGGAGACGGGTGCGCTTGAGCACCGCGCCGACCTTGGTGCGCATCATGCGCTTGAGGACGATCGAGCGGGTGCGCGTGTTGCCCTCGACCCGGATCTCCTCGACCTTGGCCTCGATGACGTTGTAGGTGACGGCACCCTCGTCCTTGTTCACCCCGGGCTTGATGTTGTCGAGGATGTAATCGTGCTTCTCGTAGTACTTGGCGATGCGCTCGGAATCGTCTTTCATCGTGAACTGGTTGAACAGCTGGCCCGGGCGCATCTTCACGAGCGCCAGGAGAGCCGGGGTCTTGAGGGCCGTATTCCCCGCGATGCGGATCTCGCGCACCACGACCCCCTCGGTGATGCCCAGCCGCAGAACCCCGTCTTGCGCAAACTTCAGGTTCGTGACGTGGGTGGGCTCGAGCAGATAGCCCAGCTCGTTGTCGTAGTAGCGGTTGATCACCGTGATGTCGGCGAAGAGCGTCTTCGTGTTGAGGATCTTGTCGACCCGGGTCTCCATGAGGCTTCGGATCTTCTCGCTGGGAACGATCTTGTTGCCCTCGATGACGACGCTCTTGACCACCGGGTTCTCGAGCACGCGATAGACCAGGCGCACCCCGTTGATGTACGGCTCGGTGCGCACCTTGACATCGGTGAAGAACCCGAGCTCGTAGATGTTCTGCATGTCACGCTGGATGCGCGACTTCTCTGCCGGCTCGCCGATGCGCGAGGAGACCACCTGCAGGATGTCGGCCGTGGGAACGGCGCTGTTTCCCTCGACGTCGATGAGCTTGACCAGGAGACCCTCTTCCCTCGGCCCACCTTCCGCCCCGCT
>RGZZ01000029.1 GCA_010028905.1 Pseudomonadota bacterium
GTCGACGCGACCGTCCGCCGCAACCAGGAGGCCATCTCCCCCTTTGCGCGCTCGGAAGCGCAAAGGATGCGTCCGCTCGTAGTTGTGCACATGTCCCGCAAAGACCACGTCCGCGTGACCGCGTTCGAATACGTCAGACAAGGTGCGCATCCACTGATCGCTGGCGTGGGTTCGTGAGCTGTGGAACGGGGGGTGATGAAACACCACGAAGCGCCATGCGGCGCCTCGCGCCGATTCGAGATCTGCGACGATCCAGCGGCGCAGCGCGGGGTCGGTCCAGTCGACCGCCCGCGTGGAGTCGAGCACGGTGAAGTGCGCGCACCCCCAGTCGAACGAGTAGGTGCCCATTCGAGGGAAGCGTCGATCACTCGACGCCAGGAAGTCGGCCACGCGCGCGGCATCGCCATCGAGGCGAGGCCCGGGCACCGTCGGACCGTTCAACGGCTGCACCCAGTCGTAGAAATAGGCCAGTGCGTCTGGCCAGCGGTCGAGCGAGATGCTCCGCTCTCGATTGACGGGCACGTCGTGGTTGCCGGGCGCCGCGGCAAAGATCACCGACCGCATGAGGGGAACCCCGATGCCCGGCATGAGGCGGTCGGTGTTGTAGACTGCGTGCACGTTGCGCAGGTTGTCGCCATGCGTGCCTCGGGGGTAGGCGATGTCGCCGGCAATGACCACGAGTCCGGGGGCGTCGCGGTGCACCGCGCTCGCCACCGCGCGCTCAGCACCCGTTCCAGGACCCAGATCGCCCATGACCACCGCCTGGAAAGATTCCCCCGGACGAGGAGGGGCCTGCGCGCGGGCACGCATCTCGACGCGACCGTCTCGCAGCACGGCGTACTCGAACTCACCCGAGCCCACGAGCGACGCGCTGTACTGACGATAGCAACGTCCCCAGAGACGCACCCGCGCCATCGAGACCGAGCCGGCTCTGGCGCGGGTCGCCTCGACGCTCCAGCGGGCCTCCTCGTCGGTCGTGAGCCAGACCACAGAGAGCGCCCCCGCACGGGGATCCGTTCCGAGCTGGAGATAGGGCTTCATCACGAAGGCCGCAGAACGGCCCTCCACCGCGGCGATGGCGGCACAGAACAAGAGCAGCACGAGTGCCCCGCCCACCTTGAAACGCATGTCAGCCCACCGCCTCCCGAAGCACGTCGATATCACAGATCTCCACCTCACCGCGACGCAGGCGCACCGCTCCACATCTCACGAGCGCGCCGAGGGCCTTGGTCACGCTCTCGCGTGTTGCGGCCACCCGCTCGCCTATCTCCTGGTGCGTGACGCCCAGCCGCAGCTCGCCCGCTTCTGCGCGCGCGAGAAGATGACGCGCCACCCGTCTCACCACGCTCTCGAAGGCCAGAACGGATACCTGCCCACTGAGCGCCCGAACCCGTTCCGACTGGGCGCGCAGCAGCGTCAGCGCAAGTGCCGGATGCGCGGCCACCAGCTGCTGGAGCGCCCCGGCCGAGATGATGCGGACGCGGCTCGGGGCAACGGCCCGAACCGTGGCGGAGTGCGTCGTGCCCTCGAGGGCTGACATCTCGCCGAGCAGCGTACCCGAGTCGACGCGTCGCAGCACGAGCAGCTCTCCGTCTTCGCTCTCGCCGATCACCTCGAGCACGCCCTCGAGGAGATACGCCGCCGAGATTCCGGCATCGCCCGCCTGCCACAAGATGGCACCCGCCTCCAGGAAGCGTTCGACGCCCGCCTTCTCAAGAGCGCGCAAGCCGGGATCACCCGCGTCAGGCATGGGGCCAGAGCTCCCGCGCGGCCTCGATGACGCGACGGCTCACCTCGTCGACCGCGCCGACTCCGTCGATGCGGCGAAGCAGCCCCCGAGAGGCGTACCAGGCGATGACGGGCTCGGTCTCTTGATGGTAGACGGCCAGGCGATGCGCCACCACCGAGGGCTCGTCATCGGCGCGCCGTTGCAGCGGGAGCCCATCGACATCGCACCGCCCGGCCTGTGCCGGAGGGTGCACAACCAGATCAACGATGTGCTGGTTGTCGCAGACCCGCCGATTCGCCACGCGACCCACGATCTCGGCGTCCGGAACCGCGAGCAGCAGCATGGGAACGGGAGGCAGCCCCATCTTGTCGCAGAGACGCTCAAGCAGATGGGCGTCATCGAGACGACGGGGCACGCCGTCGAGCACGAAGCCCAAGGCCGCGTCGGGCGCACGAAGGCGCTTCTCGAGCACCTGCTCGACCACGTCGATGGCCACAAGATCACCGTGCGCGAGCACGGCCGCAATCTGCACCCCCAGGGCCGTTCCGGCCCGCACCTCGTCGCGCAGCAGGTTCCCCATGGAGATCTCGGGCAGGGTCAGGGCCTGTGCGAGGGCCGTTCCATGGGTCGTCTTGCCGGACCCTGGCGGCCCCGCCAGTATCAGTGGCCTGCAGGACGTGGCGGGGAGCGGCGGCGTGCGGTCGCTCGTCATGGCGAGAGGCACAGGCGTGAACTTGCAAGCGATATCAGGCGAGAAGCTGTCATCTCTGCGCGTTGCGATCAGATCAGAAGAAGTGCACGCCCTGCCACATCCGGATCACATCGTGCACACTGAACGCCGCCATGGCGCACAGCAGAACCACCAGACCGGCCAGGTGCACCACACCTTCCTTGCGCGGGTCGATGGGACGTCCCCGCAGCGCGCCGATGCTCACGAACAAGATGCGGGCCCCGTCGAGCGCGGGAATGGGCAACAGGTTGAAGCTCCCCACCGATGTACAGATGATGGCCCAGAAGAAGAGAAGCGCCCAGATGCCCTGATGGTAGACCTCGAAGAGCATCTGCCCGATGAGCAGCGGACCGCCGGTCCCTTCGCCGACCTCCTTCACGGTGATCTCGTGACGCGTGAGACGCGACAGGATCTCGAAGGGAAGCAAGGTGATCTTCGTGATCCACTGACCCGAGCGGCTGAAGCAGTCAGCCGCACTGTCGATGGGCACCCAGGCGATGGTGCCCTTGCTCGTGGGAATCACGCCCATGCGCCCGATCTTGCGATGCTCCGGAGAGCCGTCATCGACCGCGAGAGGCACGAGCCGGAAGTCGATGGACTTGCCCTCTCGGACCACGGAGACCTTGATCTCCTCGCCCCCGTGACCTCTGACCTTGCTCACCACGTCGAGGAAGTTCTCGACCGGCGCGTCATTGATGGCCACGATGCGATCGTCGACCGCCAGGCCCGCCTTCGCCGCGGGCGACCCGTCCTGAATGCCACCGACAAGGTTGAGCGGCACCAGCATGCGGTCCGGGTTCGGCATGCTGCCGTGCACAAAGCCCAGCAGCAGCAAGGCCGCAAGCGCCGACACGTAGTTCATGAAGCAACCGCCGCCGAGAACCACGATCTGGCTCATCCAGGGCTTGTTGAGAAAGCTTCCCGGATCATCGGGGTTGGCGTCGGGGTCGTCTTCGCCTTCCATGCGCACGAACCCGCCGAGCGGAAAGGCCCGCAGGCAGTACTCGGTGCCGTCGACCGTGCGGGCGAACAGCTTCGGGCCGAAGCCCAGGGCGAACTCGTACACGGTGATGCCGACGCGCTTGGCCGTCAGGAAATGGCCCAGCTCGTGCACGAAGATGATGAACCCGAACGAGAGGAGAACGACAGCGAGAGCCACCCAGTTGGCGGCGAGCCACTCGAGCTTCGTCAAGATGAGATGCATGGTGCGATTGTACCTCCAGGAGACGCCCACGGGCATACGGGCTGACCGATGATGGCGACGTCAGGAACGGCTTGAAGTTCCCCACCGTCGAGAGAGCACAGGGCCGGTTCTCAGGTCGTGCCTCCCGCGCTGATGACGGCGGGCGACCGCTCCCCGACCTCACGGGCGTGGGATCGGCACCACCGGTCTGTTTCGATGAGATCATCGAGGGTGGGCTCGGCGATGAAGCGATGGGCCGACATGGTGGCCTCGAGCACCGCGGGAATTGCGCCAAAGGCAATCTTCTCCTGCAAGAACAGCGCAACGGCGATCTCGTTGGCGGCGTTGAGCGCGCAGGGCATGGTTCCTCCCGCGCGTCCGGCCGCGTAGCCGAAGCCCAGGCACGGGAACGCCGCGTGTCGAGGCGACTCGAAGGTCAGGGCGGAGACCTGGGTGAAATCGAGGCGGTTCCAGGGCGGCCCGATACGCTCCGGCCAGCTCAGGGCATACTGGATGGGCACCTTCATGTCAGGGGTTCCGAGCTGCGCCATGACCGCCCCATCGACGAACTCGACCATGGAGTGGATGACGCTCTGCGGATGCACGAGCACGTCGATTCTGTCGAAGCCAACCCCGAAGAGGTGATAGGCCTCGATGACCTCGAGGCCCTTGTTCATGAGAGTCGCCGAGTCGATGGTGATCTTCGAGCCCATGCTCCAGGTGGGGTGCTTGAGCGCCTCGCGCACGGTGGCGCCCGGGATGCGCTCCTCGGGCCAGGTTCGGAAGGGGCCGCCGGACGAGGTGAGAACAAGTCGCGCGATGCGCGTCGGGTCTTCGCCGTTCAGGCACTGGAACAGCGCCGAGTGCTCGCTGTCGACGGGCAGCAGCTTCACCCCGTGGCGACGGGCCGCGGCCATGACGAGCTCGCCACCCACCACCAGGGTCTCCTTGTTCACGAACGCGATGTCCATCCCGGATTCGATGGCGCGCAGCGTGGGCAGCATCCCAGCCACGCCCACCAGGGCGATGACCGCCATGTCGGCCGACATCGACGCCACGGCCATGATGCCCTCTTGCCCTTCGAGCACCTCGATGTCGCGGGTCTCCGGCGAGGCGGCGAGGGCCTCGCGAAGACGCGCCGCCGCCGTAAGGTCGTGCATGGCCACGCGCTGCGGGTGAACGAGTGCGGCCTGGCGCGCCACCTCCTCCCACGATGAGCCGGCTGCAAGGCCCGCCACCGAGAACCGCTCTGGATGGCGCACCACCACCTCGATGGTCTGGGTTCCAATCGACCCGGTGCTGCCGAGAATGACGATGTTCTTCATTGACGCGATCTCCAGGTAGTTGCGACGCGCTCAGAGGAGCACGTACGTGAGAAGCAGATAGCCCACGGGCATGGCGTAGAAGAGCGAGTCGCAGCGATCGAGCACCCCTCCGTGGCCCGCAAGCGCGCGACCCGAGTCCTTGATGCCGGCGTCGCGTTTCATCATCGACTCCCACAGGTCTCCCAGCTGGCCCGCCACGCTCAGCAGCACGCCGGTGAGCGCGCAGGCCGCAGGGGCCAGACCCAGCCACAGCCCGAAGGCGACGGCGCCCACGGCGCTCGTCAGAATGCCACCGAAGGTGCCCTCGACGGTCTTGCCCGGGCTGATCTCCGGCGCCAGGGGATGGCGTCCGAACAGACGGCCGAACGTGAAGGCCCCCACGTCAGAGAAGGCGGTCACCGAGATGAGCATGATGAGGTAGGCCGCGCCGGCGTCGATGGTGAGACCGTTCGGTCCAGCCACCCGCCCAGGGAGGTTGCGCACCTGCAGGCAGAAGCCGAAGAGCCAGCCCACGTACAGGAAAGAGAAGACGGTGACGATGCCGTCGAGGTAACGGGCGCCGCGAAAGCCCCCCGCCTGCGCCGCTGCGGCCGGTCGCCTGCGAAAGGTCATGCA
Organism: Pseudomonadota bacterium; assembly: GCA_010028905.1. Lineage (NCBI taxonomy): Bacteria > Pseudomonadati > Pseudomonadota > Pseudomonadota bacterium. The sequence goes on from RGZZ01000029.1 coordinate 5,583, forward strand.
GGTGAGCGTGAAGATGACCGAGAGCGCGAGCACGAGAGGCGTGTGCGCCGGTGCCCACGATGCAGCCGCGAGAATGGCCAGGGAGCAAGGCAGCGCCACCGGGTACGACGGGGAGACCCCGTTGCGCGAAGCGAGATCGCACATCTCCTTGAGGCCGATGACCGTGAAGAACATGGCCTCGAGCGCGAAGGCGTGGGGATGGATGATGATGAGCAAGGCGGTGAGGCCGGAGAGCGAGAGCCCGGTGATGGCGCGCGAGAGCAGGTTGTGCCGCGCGCCGGGCTTGCGCTCTCCCTTGCGCGCACGGCGCTCGCGGGGGGCGCGGTTGGCGCGCGACGCGCTCTCATCGCGCTCGCGTGACGCGCTGCCGCCGCGCTCACCACGGCGGCGGAGCATGTCTTCGAGAGAGCGGGTGATCTCATCCGGGCGGGGAAGCTTCATCGATTCACCTCATCGAGGGCTGAAGCGCCCTCCAGCATCGTGCGTTCGGAGCGCCCAGGATCAAGACGAGCGACCTCGGCGTCCAGGGAAAGCAGGGAAGGATCAAGGGCGCGCGGAGCCTCGGCGGACCCTCCGCCATAGCGACGCTCGCGTGTCTGATAGTCGAGGAGCGCGTGCACGAGGTCGATGCGGCGAAAATCGGGCCAGCACCGCTCAGTGAACCAGAACTCGGTATAGGCCATCTGCCAGAGCAGGAAATTGCTGACCCGGATCTCTCCGCTGGTGCGAATGAGCAGGTCCGGGTCCGGCAGCCCGACGGTGTGGAGGTTGCGCTCGATGTCGGCCTCGCAGATCGCCTCCGCGTCGAGACGACCGTCGCGCACCTCGGCGGCCAGCGCCCGCGCGGCGCGCACCAGCTCACCACGGGCCCCGTAGTTCACCGCGAGGTTGAGTATCAGGCGGCTGTTGCCTGCGGTGACGCGACTGGTCTCTGCAAAGGCTTCGCGCACCCGGGCAGGCAGCGACTCAACGTCGCCGATGACGCGGAAGCGGACGCCGTTGGCCAGCATGTCGGCGCGGTCCTTGCGGCTGTAGTGCTCGAAGAGGCGCATGAGCAGGCCCACCTCGCTCTCCGAGCGCTTCCAGTTCTCGAGCGAGAAGGCGTAGGCCGTGAGCACGCGGATGCCGAGGTCGCTGCAGGCGCGAACCACATCGCGAAATGCGCGCACCCCCGCGCGATGGCCCATGAGCGAGGGAAGGGAGCGGGAGCGAGCCCAGCGGCGGTTGCCGTCCATGATGACCGCGAGGTGCGTCGGCAGACGCCCGCCATCGAGGGACGAGAGCGCCTGGGTCTCCTCCCCCGTGGCATTGCGCAGGAACGGCGCCGAGGGCTCAGATCTCAAGTATCTCTTTTTCCTTCGATGAGAGCGCCTGATCGAATTCGGCGATGAACTTGTCGGTCATCTTCTGGATCTGCTGCTCGGCACGCTTGATGTCGTCTTCAGAGGCACCGGCGTCCTTCTGCTTCTTGGCCTCTTCGATGGCGTCGCGACGAACGTTTCGCAGCGCCACCTTCCCCTCTTCCGTGCGCTTCTTGACCTGCTTGACCAGGTCCTTGCGGCGCTCCTCGTTGAGCGAGGGGAGCAGAAGGCGGATGTTGGTGCCGTCGTTCGTGGGGTTGATGCCGAGATCAGACTTCTGGATGGCCTTCTCGATGGACGCCATCACCGATTTGTCATACGGGGTCACCACGAGCATGCGAGGCTCGGGCGAGGTGACGCTGGCAAGCTGGTTCACCTGCATCTGCTGCCCGTAGGCCTCGACGTGGATGCGGTCGAGCAGGGACGGCGTTGCGCGCCCCGTGCGAATCGACGTGAAGTCTCTCTTGAGATGCTCGAACGCCTTCTTCATGCGCTCCTCGGCATCGCTGAACACCTTTTGCTCCACCATTCAACCGACCTCCTTGACGAGCGTTCCGATCTCTTCGCCGAGCACGATCTTCTTGATGTTCCCGTACTCGGCGCTGTTGAAGACCAGAATCGGAAGCTTGTGATCCCAGCAGAGCGACACGGCGGTGGAATCCATCACCTTGAGCCCCTTCTGGATCACGTCGACGTATTCGATCTCCTTGAACTTCGTGGCCTGCGGATACTTCTGCGGGTCCATGTCGTAGACGCCGTCGACTTTCGTCGCCTTCAGAACAGCCTCGGCGTTGACCTCGAGCGCGCGCAGCGCGGCCGTGGTGTCGGTGGTGAAGAACGGGTTGCCCGTGCCCCCTCCGAAGATGACCACCCTTCCCTTCTCGAGGTGGCGCAGGGCGCGCCGGCGGTAGAAGGGCTCTGCGATCTGCTGCATGGTCACCGCCGTGAGAACACGAACGGTAACGCCCAGATGCTCGAGGGCGTCTTGCAGCGCAAGGGCGTTGAGCACCGTGGCGAGCATGCCCATGTGGTCGGCGGTGGCACTGTCCATCTTCGGCGCAAGGCGACCGCGCCAGATGTTGCCTCCCCCCACCACCACGGCGACCTCGACACCGAGATCGCGCAGCTCCTTGACCTCACGAGCATACGTCTCGACCGTGGGCATGTGGATGCCGAAGTCGTTGTCGCCCGCCAGCGCCTCACCGCTGAGCTTGAGAAGGATTCGCTTGTACTTGAGCGTGGTCATGGCATTTCCCACAGAGCAAGAGATTGTACGAAGGCCGTCGCGCCGACGTCTGCCAGCGCGACGGCCTCGTGGGCCGACCTACTCCTTCGGAGCGCTCTCGCCGAGCGCGTAGCGAACGAAGCGAGCGACCTTGATGTTCTCGCCGAGCTTGCCGATGGTCTCGCGGATGTACTCGCCGACGGTCTTCTTGTCGTCTTTGACGTACGGCTGATCGTACAGGCAGAGGCGCTCGAAGTACTTGTCGACCTTGCCCTGGGCGATCTTCTCGGCCATCTCGGGCTTCTTGCCCTCTTCGATGGCAGCCTTCTTGTAGCCGTCGAGCTCGCGCTCGATGAGCTCCTTGGGCACCTCTTCACGGGTGACGTACACGGGCGAGAGGGCGGCGATGTGCATCGCCACGTCGCGCACGAGGTTCTTGAAGTCGTCGGTCTTGGCGACGAAATCGGTCTCGCAGTTCACCTCGATGAGAACACCCACGCGAGCGGCCGCGCCGATGGCGTGGATGTAAGAGTCGACGCGGCCCTCAGCGGTGGCGCGGTCCTTCTTCTTGTCTGCCGAGGCGATGCCTTTCTGGCGCAGGAAGTCCATGGCCTTCTGCAGGTTGCCCTCGTTCTGCTTGAGCGCCTCGCGGCAGTCGAGCATGCCTGCGCCGGTCTTCTCGCGCAGCTCCTTGATCATCGTGGCTGAGATTTCCAAGACGGGTTCCTCCTTTGGATCGTTGAGACGAATCGTTGATTGGACGCGTTCGGGGGGATGTGACATCGGGGCGTCGCAGCCCTGCCGGTCAAGGAGACCGAGCCAGGCTCCGCGCCCCGCTGCCATGCGTGTCCGACACCATCGCGGGTCGGCTCAGGGGCGGCGGGAGGCGGAAGCGCCTCCACGCCGCGGGGGGTCTAGACGGCTCCCTCGACGGGGGCTTGTGCCGCGTCATCGGCGACGTAGACGAGCTCCTGGCCGGTCGGCGCGTAGGCCTCGGCGGAGTACTCCTCGGGCGCAGCACCGATGCCACCGGCCTCGACCAGATCGACCGTCTCGCCAGGCGTCACGATGGCCAGCGTCACGCCGCCCTCGTCTTCCTCCATCGCAAAACGGGCCTCTTCCGGCATCTCGGCTTCGATCTCGGCCTTGGCCTCGAGCACTGCGTCGGCCATCTTGCCGGTGAGCAGGCGCACGGCGCGAATCGCGTCGTCGTTGCCGGGAATGGGGTAGTCGATGAGATCCGGATCGCAGTTGGTGTCGACGATCGCCACCACGGGAATGCCCAGCTTGCGGGCCTCCATGATTGCGATGTGCTCCTTGCGCGGATCGATCACGTAGATGGCGCCCGGGAGGTCAGGCATGTTCTTGATGCCGCCCAGGAAGCGCTCGAGCTTGCCCATCTCGTCGTTGAGGCGCTTGACCTCTTTCTTGGTGAGCCGATCGAACTCACCGTTCTCGCGCATGCGCTCGAGCTCCTTGAGACGCGCGATGCGACGCGAGATCGTCTTGAAGTTCGTGAGCATGCCACCGAGCCAGCGCTGGTTGACGAAGAACTCGCCGCAGCGGGCGGCGTCTTCGGCGACCGCCTCCATCGCCTGCTTCTTGGTGCCGATGAAGAGGATCGGCCTTCTCTGCTTCGCTACTTCCTTCACGAAGTTGTAGGCTTCTTTCACCTTGACCACCGTCTTCTGGAGGTCAATGATGTAGATGCCGTTTCTCTCCGTGAAGATGTAGCGTGCCATTTTCGGGTTCCACCGACGGGTCTGATGCCCGAAGTGGACACCCGCCTCGAGGAGCTGTTTCATCGAGACGATAGCCACGCTAGTACCTGCCTTTCGGGTTTTGGTGTTCCTCCGCTTCTTCAGACCCGCCCAACCGGACAGCGCCACTGCACCCTCGACAGAAGCCTCAGAAGGGCCTCGAGAGGTGAACACGCGCCACGCGGCACCCGCGCGGGAATCGAAAGCGTGTGTGATGAGGGTCGAATCCGCCGGGAGACCCCCGTGCGGAAAGACCGACAGAGTATATCACACTCCTTTGAAGACGGCAAGATGGACATGGGCAGCGATTCCGAGCCCAGCCTCGGCGAGACGCGCGAGGGCTGAAGGCGCAGACAAGGAGTTCCCATCGCGCTCCGGGAAGCCTCGACACCATGTGGAAGCGCGCGGCCGTCATGCTGCTCTGCCTCCTGGCGCTGGGAGGCTGCCACCGTCCCCTCTCCCCCACCAAAGCAGGAGCCCCAGGAACGGTGGTCTCATTCGACAACCACTCGGGCACCTACCTCACATGGGCTGCCAGGGGCGTGAAGAATCGCGTCGTCGTGCATCTCGACGGCCACTCCGACCTCAACTGGCTGAGCGACGCGCAGATCACGCGCATCGCGGCCGCGCCCGATCCGAAGGTGCTCGAGTGGAGGCCCTACGAGGTCGATACGCTGGAGCGCCATCCCCTCGACATCGCGAACTTCCTGTACGTCGCATGGAAGACCGGGATGGCCAGGCGCGTCGTATGGGTCGTCCCGGACGAAGCGCCCACAAGCCAGCATCTGCAGGCCTACCGGAACCTGCTGTCGGCCCAGATGCACCTCTCCGCGGCACAAGCCGACGGCCTGGCAGCCGATGGCAACCGCGTCAGCGGAGACGCGGGCGGACTGCCGCTCACCATCAGTCGACTCGAAGATCTCCCCGACCTCGGAGAGCCCGTGCTGCTCGACGTGGACGTCGACTTCTTCACCACGCCGGCCGGCTTCGATCAGCGCGTGCTCGACGTGCCGAGGCTGACGCCGTCCACCGTGTTTGCTGACCTGAGCGAACGCGGCTTGTCGTGGGACATCGCCACCGTGTCGCTGTCGGTCGAGGGGGGATTCCTCCCGCTGGAGTACGCGTCGCTGGGTCCGCTGTGCGAGAGCGCGCTGCGCGCGTACGGAAGGCGCGATGCCCCTCCCCCCCTGCAGGCCGCACTCGAGACGGCCACGCTGACCCATCAAGGAAGACTCGCAGAAGCACGGCAGCGGCTGTCAACGCTGCCCGCAGTCGATCCCGCAACGAGCTTCCTCGGCGCGCTCATCGACGAGCGCGGGGGAAGCGCAGACTCGGCCGCCTACCTCTCCGCCGCCCAGCGCGATGCGCGCTACCGGCGGTTCATGGTCTATCGCGGCGACTCGCGGCGTCGCTGCCGCGACGCGGCGGGGGCGCTCGCCTGCTATGACGCATTCCTGGCCACCTATGCGTCGGCAACCGACCATCCGCTCGGGCAGTTCCTCCGCGGCCGCACCCTGGAGGCGCTGCAGCGCGACGAGGACGCCATCGCCGCCTATCGACGCGTCATCGCAGCCTGGCCCGACCGCGCATCGTCATACAACAACCTCGGTACCTGTCTGGCGCGCCGGCGCAAGACCGCTGAAGCGCTTCAGATGTTCGAAGCCGCCATCAAGCGCGACCCGCGCTTGGGAAGTGCCTACGCGAACAAGGCGCGGGCCCTCATCGACCTCGCCGCCACGGGCCGGCCCGGCGCCCTCGAAGAAGCCCGCAAGACGCTGCGCGCGGCACATGCGAACGTGCCCCAAGACGCAGAGAGCTACGTCGTCGAAGGCGATCTCGACCTGCGCGAGAACCACCCTGCCGAGGCACGAAAGGCCTACACGCAGGCCATCTCGCTCTGCCCCACGTCCGCCACCGCCTACGCGCGGCTCGCTCCGCTGACACGCGACCAGGGAGACGAGACCGAGGCGCGTCGGCTCGAGCGCGAAGCCGAGCGCTGGACGCGCTGAGCGTCAGCGCAGCACCCGCAATCGCCACGGGCGTCACCACGTCCCCAGGGCCGAACCCGCAACGCAAGATGGGGAAGACCTCGCCGGTCGCAATCCGCCGTCGGCATTGAACATCTCTCAGTCACGTGTAGAGCGACTGCGGCGACGGTATATGCATCACACCCGTCAGGCCTGTCGGCGCACGTGCAAGCGCGCACCGCCGGTCAGCGACGGGAAGGAACTGGTGGCTTCTCGGCCGGGAGCCCGCCAGGAGTCGTCCGCGTTCCCGTCCACGCCGGCGGGACCCGATCAAGATCGCAAGATTGGATTGCTGTCCCCCATGACGACGAACACGGCTCGCTCTTCTTTTGCTGTCTCTCCCACCCGCCACAGACAGGAGAACGGTTCCCCTCCCGCCACCGCAAGCGAAGCGCGTCGCGGACGCGCTCTCGAGGCGGAAGCCTTGTTCGGGGAATACCACATCAGGCGAGATCCAGCGCTGCGCGACATGCTCGTCGATCGATTCACCCCACTGGTCTCCTACCTCGCAAACCGTTTTGCAAATCGGGGAGAGCCTGTGGAAGATCTGCGCCAGATCGCCTTCATCGGACTGATCAAGGCCATCGAGCGCTTCGACCCGACGGCGGGAGCGCGTTTCATGACCTATGCCACCCCTACCATCGTGGGGGAGATCAAGCGCCACTTCCGTGACAAGGGGTGGATGCTCAAGGTGCCACGGCGCCTGCAGGAGACACACCTGGCCATCAACCGCATGACCGAGCAGCTCATGCGCGTGCTGGGGCGCCCACCGGTTCCCGCCGAGCTCACCGAAGCCCTCGGCGTTCCCCTCGAGCTCGTTCTCGAGGCCCTCGAGCTCGGACAGAACTACCACACGCTCTCGCTCGATGTGCAGACAGGCGGCGACGACAGCGAGAAGAGCGCCGCCCTGACCGATTTCCTCGGCGAGATGGAACGGGGTTTCGAGCGCACCGAGGCCAAGGTCGACATCACCACCGCGCTGCAATCGCTCAGCCCGCAGGAGCAGACGGTGGTGTACCTGTCGTACTTCCGCGATCAGACCCAGGTGCAGATCGCGCGCCGCATCGGCGTCTCGCAGATGCAGGTCTCCCGCATCCTCCACCGCGCGCTGAGCGCCCTTCGACGAACCCTGACGGAGGAGGAAGCGCGGGCCTTCAGCGCGGCCACAGCGAGCCGCGAAGCCGCAAGCGTCAGCGCGTCAGGCCGCGCATCATCTCGAGACGCTGAGTGACCTTCTGACGGGTCTCCTCGAGCTCCGCCAGGCGAGCACGCTCGCGCGCCACCACCTCTGGCTTCGCCTTCTCGACGAAGGCCGGGTTCTCGAGCTTGCGTCGCGCCCCCTCGATGGTGGCCTCGATGCTCACCTGCTCCTTCGACAGCCGCTCCACCTCCTTCGACAGATCCATGGAGGCCGGCAGCGGCAGGAACACCTCACCCCCACCGCAGCGGGTGCTGAGCGCGGCCGGCGGGTTCTCGTCGAGAGACGCGACCACGCGCGCCGCCCCCACGTGGGCCAGGCGTCGCAAGGCGTCGTGATTGGCCATCAGCGTCTCGCGGCTCGCGTTGTCTTCGAACACGAAGACGGCGTCCATCTCGTCACGCGCGCCGACCTCGGCGCGCATGTTGCGCAGCGCGCGCACCACATCCATCACCAGCCCCATGCGGGTCTCGGCCTCCGCATCGCGCAGCGCCGGCTGCGGCGTGGGCCACGTCGCCGTGACGATGGAGCCGCGCTGACCGGGCAGGGCGTGCCAGCACTCCTCGGTGATGAACGGCATGAGCGGATGCAGCAGGCGCAGGAACGTGCTGAGCACATGATCGAGGATGCGCCCGGTCTCGCGCTGCTCGGCCGCGTCAGCGCGATCGTAGAACACCGGCTTCACCAGCTCGAGGTACCAGTCGCAGACCTCGTCCCAGAAGAAGTCGTAGAGCACGCGGGTCATGCCATCGAACTCGAAGCGATCTGCGGACTGCGTCACGGTATCGGTCACGGCCTGAAGACGCGAGACGATCCAGCGATCGTAGAGGCTCCAGCCCTCCCCGCGCGAGAGCGCAGACGTCTCGCCTTCAGCGGGCACGAACCGCAGGGCCAGGCGCACCGCGTTCCAGATCTTGTTGGCGAAGTTGCGGCTCATCTGGATGCGCTCTTCGGAGAACTTGATGTCCTGGCCTTGACCCGTCATCCAGGCAAGCCCGAAGCGCGTGGCGTCGGTTCCGTACTGATCGAACAGGCCGAGCGGATCGACCCCCGTGCCCAGCGACTTCGACATCCGGCGCCCGTCCTTCGTGAGAACCGTCGCGTGGATGTACACGTCGGAGAACGGGATCTCGTCCTTGAACTCGAGCCCTGTCATGATCATGCGCGCCACCCAGAGATACAGGATGCCGCGATCGGTGCTCAGCACGTTGGTGGGATAGAAATAGGCGAGGTCGGGGGTCTCGTCCGGCCAGCCCAGCGTGGAGAGCGGCCAGAGGGCCGACGAGAACCAGGTGTCGAGAACGTCGCTGTCCTGCACAAGTGCCGTGCTGTCGCACTGTGAGCACTGCCCCGGGTCTTCGCGATAGGCGTCGGCGTGGCCGTTGGCGCAGGTCCATACGGGCACGCGATGGCCCCACCAGAGCTGGCGACCGATGCACCAGTCGCGCAGGTTCTCCATCCAGCGCAGATAGAGATCAGAGAAGCGCGACGGGTGGAAGCGCACGCGCCCCTGCTTCACCACCTCGATCGCCGGACGTGCGATCTCCTCCATGCGCATGAACCACTGGTCAGAGAGATACGGTTCGAGAACGGTATGGCAGCGGTAGCACGTTCCAAGCGCCACCTCGTAGGGCTCGATCTTCACCAGGAAGCCCTCGCGCTCGAGATCCTCGACGATCTTCGTGCGGCACTTGAAGCGATCGAGGCCCGCGTAGTCGGGGAAATCGGCCGACATGACGCCCTTGTCGTTCATGCACACCACCGTCTCGAGGCCGTGACGCTGACCGATGGCAAAGTCATTGGCGTCGTGGGCCGGCGTGACCTTGAGCGCGCCGGTGCCGAACCCGAGCTCGACGTGGTCATCGGCGATGATAGGCAGTCGCCGCCCCACCAGCGGAAGCGTGGCCTGTTTCCCGACCAGGTGGCTCCAGGGGTTGGGCTGCTCGTTCCCCTCGGCATCGGTATAGGTCTGGCGCGGGCTGACCGCGATGGCCGTGTCAGCCAGAATCGTCTCTGGCCGTGTCGTGGCGATGGTGATGAACCCCTCGCCATCGATGGGATAGCGAACGTGGTAGATCTTGCCGTTCTTGTCGGTCTCGTGCTCGACCTCGAGGTCGGAGAGGGCCGTGAGGCAGCGCGGACACCAGTTCACGATGTACTTGCCGCGATAGATGCACCCTTTCTTGTAGAGCCGGTAGAACGCCTCGCGCACGGCCCGGGTGCACTGCTCGTCCATGGTGAAGCGCTCTCGTGACCAGTCACACGAAGCCCCCAGGCGCTTCAGCTGGCCGACAATGGTCCGGCCCGACTCATCGCGCCACTTCCAGACCCGATCGATGAACGCGTCACGCCCCAGATCGAAGCGCGTCTTCCCCTCTTTGGCAATGGTCTTCTCGACCACCGCCTGGGTGGCGATGCCCGCGTGATCGGTGCCGGGAACCCACAGCGTCTCGAAGCCCTGCATGCGACGCATGCGGATGAGGATGTCCTGGATGGTGTTGTTGAGGGCATGGCCCATGTGCAGCGAGCCCGTGATGTTGGGCGGCGGGATCACGATGGTGAAGGGCTTGCGGTCAGGGTTGGGACGAGCGCCGAACATCTGGTTGGCTTCCCAGAACGCATACCATCGCGGCTCGACCTCGGCGGGCTGGTAGACCTTGTCCATCGGGGCGGTCTCGGACTGACTCATGAAGCGGCTCCTTGTTGGTGTGACGGGTGTGAAAAAGGTCGGAGAAGGTTCGCCGCCCTGGCAGGGGCGCCCTCTTGCGAGCGCCAGGGCAAGGCCCATGAAAGAAACGAGCCCCGCGCGTCACGTTCGACACGCGGGGCTGTTCGAAGCGAAGGAGACGCGCTAAGAAGCGGCCTTCTCCTCCTCGGCATAGACGAGGGTGGGCTCCTGGCGCTTCGTGATGACCTCCGGGGTCACGATCACCTGCCGCACATCGGTGAGCGAGGGGATCTCGTACATGATGTTGATCATCACCTCTTCGATGATGGAGCGCAGCGCGCGGGCCCCGGTCTTGCGGGTCTGTGCCTCGGCCGCGATGGCCGCCACCGCCTCCTTGGACAGCACCAGCTCGACACCGTCCATCTGGAAGATCTTCTGGTACTGCTTGATTAGCGCGTTGCGCGGCTCGGTGAGGATGCGCTTCAGCGCTTCCTCGTCGAGGGCGTCAAGGGTGACCACGATGGGGAGGCGGCCCACGAACTCAGGGATCAGGCCGTACTTGAGCAGGTCTTCGGGCATGATCTGGGCGAGGATCTGACCGATGTTGCGCTCCTTGCGCTTCTCGATGTTGGCGCGGAAGCCGAGCGACTGCTCGCGGGTGCGCTGCTCGATGATCTTGTCGAGCCCCTCGAACGCGCCTCCGCAGATGAAGAGAACGTTGGTGGTATCGATCTGGATGAACTCTTGATGGGGATGCTTGCGCCCTCCCTGCGGAGGCACGTTGGCCACGGTGCCCTCGAGGATTTTGAGCAGCGCCTGCTGCACGCCCTCGCCCGACACGTCGCGGGTGATCGACGGATTCTCAGACTTGCGCGCGATCTTGTCGATCTCGTCGATGTAGACGATGCCCTGCTGGGCGCGCTTGACGTCGTAATCGGCCGCCTGGATGAGCTTGAGGAGGATGTTCTCCACGTCTTCGCCCACGTAGCCTGCCTCGGTGATGGAGGTGGCGTCTGCCATGGCGAGCGGCACATTGAGGATCTTCGCAAGCGTCTGGGCGAGATAGGTCTTGCCGCAGCCCGTGGGCCCGATGAGCAGGATGTTGCTCTTCTGCAGCTCGACGTCGTCGCTGCCCGCGCCCTGGGTGTGGTGGATGCGCTTGTAGTGGTTGTACACCGCCACAGACAAGACTTTCTTCGGCTTCTCCTGGCCCACGACGTACTGGTTCAGGATGGTGTTGATCTCTTTGGGCTTGGGCAGGTTGCGGAAGCGCTGCAGGTCTTCCGTGTGCCGCGAGAGCTCTTCCTCGATGATCTCGTTGCACAGGTCGATGCACTCATCGCAGATATAGACGCCGGGCCCCGCGATGAGCTTGCGGACCTGCTCCTGGTTCTTGCCGCAGAAGGAGCACTTGAGCTGTCCGCGCTGGTCTCCGAAGTGAAACATGTCAACCTCCGAATGTCTGGTGCCTCCGGGAGAAGCTGTGCCGGAGCCACGAGCATGCTATGTCTGCTACCGATTCTTCTACCCCATGGGGGGCTGTCTAACGCGACTCCTTGCTGATGACCTTGTCGATGAGCCCATACGCTTTGGCCTCTTCAGCCGACATGTAGTAGTCTCGCTCGGTGTCCTGCTGGATGCGCTCGAGCGGCTGCCCGGTGTGATGCACCAGGATGCCGTTGAGCGTGGCTCGGGTATGAAGGATCTCTCTGGCCTGGATGTCTACGTCGGTGGCCTGCCCGCCGATGGACTTGATCCAGGGCTGATGGATCAGGATGCGCGAGAAGGGCAGCGCGTAGCGCTTGCCCGCCGCGCCGCCCGCCAGGAGAAGCGCGGCCGCGCTCGCCGCGAGCCCCATGCAGACGGTGGAGACCTCGGGCTTCACCAGCTGCATGCAGTCATAGATGGCCAGGCCAGCGCTCACCGACCCGCCGGGGCTGTTGATGTAGATATCGATATCCTTGTCTGGATCTTCCTGTTCGAGGAAGAGCAGCTGGGCGATGATGAGGTTGGCAACGGTGTCATCGACGGCGTCACCGAGAAAGATGATGCGGCTCTTGAGCAGTCGCGAGTAGATGTCGTAAGAGCGCTCGCCCCGAGCGGTCTGCTCCACAACCATCGGCACCAGGTGCTGGGCCCGCGCGATCCGGTCTTCCATCTGTGGTAGGGACTCCTTGACACATGCTCTGCCCTTTGTCTCGACGTGCGAAACCGCGCACAGGTCTGACGGGCATGGGTGACAGCCAGAGGCTTCTCGCTTCAGGGAGGCGTCTCCTGCGAGATGCGCCTTGCTCGAGAGGCAGACGAGACGAGGCCCGAAAGGGTTCCCCCAGGCCGCAGCGGGGCAAAGGCTTCGCCCTTCCCCAGAGAAAGCAACAGGCCCCTCTCGGGGCCCGTCACAGATGCGCAAGCGTGACCCGCACGGTTCGGGTCGCCGACGCGGCGCCCGACCGCGCAGGCTATTCCTCGGCTGTCGCAGCCGCCTTGGCACGGCTCTTGCGGGGCTTCGCCTCGGCTTTCGCAGCCTTCTCGGGCTTGTCGCCGCCTTCGTCGGCGGCAGACGCCTCCGCCTCGGGCTCGGCGGCCGCCGGCGCAGGCTCCTCTTCGGTCTTGGGCAGCACCCACCGCGTCTTCAGGGCGATTGCGCGGAGGGTGCGCTGGCGAGCAAGGTCGGCGCGGAAGGCCTCTACGTGACCCTGCTTCTCGAGCTCGGCCCGCACGTCTGCCTCATCACGCTGCTGAGACTCGGCGAATCGCTTGATCTCGGCGTCGAGGTCGGCGTCGGAGACAGAGATCTCGAGGGCGCGCATGATGGACTCGAGAATCATCTCGCCGCGCGCCGATACCTCGGCGCTGGGACGCATGCGCTCAACGAGGGAGGAGGGCTCGATGTTCTGGCGGCGCAGGAAGTCTTCGAACTGGATTCCCATCTGCGCCAGCTGACGCGCCTGGTTCTCGAGGGTCTGCATGATGACGTTGTTGCTGAAGGCACGGGGCACGGGCACCTCGGTCTTCTTCTCTGCGAGCTGGCGAACGGCGTGGTGGCCGGCCTCGAGCTCGAGGTTGCGCACGAGGCGCTCGCGGATGTCAGCCTTGAGCTCGTCAAGAGAGGCAAAGCTCGAGACCTCGCGGGCGAAGTCGTCATCGAGCGCGGGAACCTCCTGCTTCTTTATGCCCTTCAGGGTGAAGCGGAAGTGGATCGTGCGGCCCGCCAGGCTCGCGTTGCCGTACTCCGCCGGAAAATCGAACTCGAACTCGCGCTTCTCGTCGGCCTTCAGACCGTGGAGCTTCTCGGCGAAGCCGGGAACGAACAGCGAGTCGTCGATCTTCATCTGGAAGTCGGTGCCGTTGCCGTTCGGCACGGGCTGCCCATCGTGGGTCGCGTCAAAGTCAACCACGGCGATGTCGCCCGTCTCGAGGCCACGGCTCTCGTCGACCGACACCGTGCGGGTCGCCTTCTGCTGGAAGTCGTCGAGCACGTGGCCTACCTCGGCGTCGGTGATCTCGAGCTTGGCCACCTCGACCTCGAGACCGCTGTACTCAGCCTCGTCAACCGTAACCTCGGGGCGGATCTCGATGAGCGCCTTGAACACGAGATCCTTGCCCTTCTCGAACTGAACCAGCTGCACGTTCGGCTCACCCAGGGGGCTCAGCTGCTCCTGCTCGATGGCGGCGCGATAGGCGGGCACGCCCACCTCCTCGAACACCGTTCGCTGGAGCTCTTCGCGATTGGCGTAGCGCTCGACCAGCGCCGCCGGCGCCTTGCCGCGGCGGAAGCCCGGAATGGCCACCTGGCGGATCACGTTGCGCAGATGCTTGTCCCAGCTCTGCGTCAGCTTCGACGACTCGACCGATACCTCGAGCTCACGCTCGATGGAAGACTTCTCACTGACCACGACTTTCATGACGGCACTCCTGTTCACGATGCCCTGTTCGCGCATCTTGCCACATCTGGGGGCAGGGCCTGCGGGGCAACCCCCTGTAGTGCGCGATGGAGCCTGCGTTCTCCTGGTCTGAGAACGAACAAACCGGCCTTGCGGCCGGTCTGTTCGTCTCTTTGGAGCGGAAGACGAGATTTGAACTCGCGACCCTCGCCTTGGCAAGGCGATGCTCTACCGCTGAGCTACTTCCGCACGTTCTCCCCGGCCAACCCAGTCGTTTCGATGAGTGGTGCAGGCGGGGAGACTCGAACTCCCACAGGATTGCTCCCGCCAGATCCTAAGTCTGGTGCGTCTGCCAATTCCGCCACACCTGCGCGACGCATCGGCACGACGTAGATGATCTTTATGGTGGGCTACTAGGGACTCGAACCCCAGACCCGCTGATTAAGAGTCAGCTGCTCTACCAACTGAGCTAGTAGCCCGTCTTGTGCATTCGCGCGCGACCCGCGCCAGTGGCGCCGTATAGGCGTTTCCGAGGGGGGTGCCCGCGAGGCGACTGTGATTATAAACCGAACGTTGGAGGCTGTCAATAGGACATTTCGATGGAAGTTGGAAACCCTGACATCCAGGGCAGGTCCCGCTGTCGCGCGGGCCGGTTCGTGCGTGCAGCAGGAAGGTGAGGAAGCGTGAGCGTCGATTCCAGCGATCGTCGTTCGATTCTCGTGGTCGACGATGAGGCCATGATACGGGGCATCCTGGTGCGCGCCCTCGGACGCCGCCATGACGTGACTGCCGTGGAGAGTCCGCAGGAGGCGCTGGAGGCGCTTCAGGCGCACGCCTTCGATCTGGTTCTGACCGACATCAACATGCCGGGCGGCAGCGGCCTCGATCTGGCGGGCACGATTCGTTCCGAGCGCCGCTCCCTGCCCATCGCCTTCATCACAGCGGTGGTCGACGACACCACGCAAGACCGAATCGAGGCACTCGAAGCGCCGGTCTTCTTCAAGCCCTTCGACCTCGTCGAGCTCATGCGCATGGTCGACGCCCTGCTGCGCGACTCCGGCCAGGAGAGCACGAACGCCTGATCGGGTCGCTGACGGCGACAAGATGTCGCCGTCGACGAGCTCTGGTCGCGATCAGACCGGCGCTGCCTGCGAATCGCCCACGTGGCGCGGAGCATCAACGACGGTACGCCCCGTCGAGAGCACCTCAGACAGCGTCGCGCGAAGGAGTGCGGGGACCACCCAGCCGTAGCGGCTGACCTGCCACGCCAGGGCATAGGCGGCATCGGCTGGAGCGCAGAGCGCGCGGTGCATGAGAGGGCGCAGCGACAACGGGAGCGCGATGGTCCTCCCCAAGCGACGGCGCGCGCCGAAGCAGCGGTTCGAGGCTTCCACGAGAACGACCGCCGCGACGCGGGAGCGCCCGAGCTCTTCCTGCAGATGAACCGCCAGCTCGAAAGGAAAGCGGACATCGAGCGCCACCACCTCGTCGAGAAGCGCGCGAAGCGCATCGAGCAATGCGGCATCGGATTCGGGCGTCTCCGCCATCTCGAGGACGAGCGAGGTCAGGCGGCCTCGGGCAGACTGACGGGGCTGCGACGCGTTCTCGGGACGCAGCGTGACGGTCTCATCGATAGACGGCATGAAGGGCCTCCTCGTCATCCGCGTGAGCAGGTGGCGCACCATCGACGCGCCTTGCACTGAAGGCGCGGGCGACGACGGCACCGACTCACGAGGGGATGGGCTCGAATCGAGCCCGGGTCACGCGTGGCCAGGCCACGACGCGAGGCGGATGAGGGGCGATGAGCTGGAAGACGCGTCAGAGAGCAGGCTCTCTGCGGAGACGGCACGCAGGTGGGCGTTCACAACCGCGAACGCCGCGCGCCCTCGTGCGTCAGCGACTCGTTCGAGCCGGTTGCAGTGCCGAGAGGCGCCACCCGCGAACCGTGCGTCTAGCCGGCGGCTCTTCGCCCCGCGCTCCGGACGGTTCATCGGTATTTGGTTGGACTTCCCTGGGCGGGATGGACATCCGTGGAACTGCTCCTGTGCCCGCGAGATGGCGGGCGAGACGCGCAGGCCCTATGACAGGCGAGCACGTCGGCTTCTGCGCACAAGCGGGGGTGAGCCGATGGCGCGGGCAGAGCATAGCACGCGCCCCGGGGGGTGTCAAGAACGCTCCGGCACCCGGATGTTGACATTCTGCCATGTGCCGGGAACGGGTGCGGTGCGGGGCGGTGCGGAGCCTGTCCACCACGACACCGTGGGGGACAAGCCAATGTCCACCACGACACCGTGGG